>JBKEBR010000234.1:0-8352 GCA_047973285.1 Oscillospiraceae bacterium
ACGGGGTGCGCAGGGGCGTTTTGGCCACTGCCAACATAACCCACCCGGTTGCCCAGGGTCCAAAGCTCGCCCTTAAAAACCTCGGGGCCATGCTGCATGGTACAAATGCTTGCATTGTAAAAACGAATGTTCAAGGCAAAACCTTCTTTCAATTTCTGCGTTTACAGCGCCGGTAAAAATGCACGCGCCGCCGGGCACCCGGCTTTTTAACGGCGGCAAAGGCAGCGCACCGGGCCGCCTGCACGGGTACACTGCTTTGCCCCGCCGCCTGCAAACACAGTGTTTTAAAAACGCCAACCGGAAACACTTTCCGGCTGGCGCCGCATAGATTGCCGGGCGGGCTACCGCTTGCTTTTGTCGTATATTTCGCCAAGGGCACGGGGCGCGCGGTTGTTTTTGGAAAAGAAAATAAGCAGCAGCAGGGTTAAAATGTAGGGTAGCGTCATGGCCAAATCGGAAAAGCTGCTGGAAAGCTGCAAACCCTTTACCAGTTCATACGCGCCCGAGCGGGCAAACCCGAAAATAAGGCAGGCCGCAAAGGTGGGCATGGTTTTCCAGTTGCCGAAAATAAGGGCGGCAATGGCAAGGTAGCCCGCCCCCATGTACACGCTGGCGCTGAAGGTGCCCGAGATGGAATAGGCAAAGCACATGCCGCCAAACCCCGAAAGGGCCCCCGAAAAAACCACCGCGCCGAAACGGGTTTTGTTCACGTTGATGCCGGCGGTATCCACCGCCTGGGGGTCGTCGCCGCAGGCGCGCAGGTGCATGCCGTACCGGGTGCGGTACAAAATATACCAGCACACCAAAACCAAAACCAGAATGATGGGGCCAAACATGTAAAAGTTGGTGAACACCGCCCCCAAAACCGGAATTTTGCTGAGGCCCGGCACCGTAACCCGCGGGAATACGCTGAGCATGAATTTGTCGCTGGGTTTGCCAAACACCGAGGAGTTGATTTGGCTGGTTAAAAAACCGGTGAGGGCCAGCGACACAATGTTGATAACCACGCCGCTGATTACCTGGTTGGCCTTGAAGCCGATGCACAGCAGGGCGTGCAGCATGGCAAACACCGCGCCGCCCGCCATGGCCACCAACAAGGAAAGGTAGATAACCGCCTGCGAGTTGACGCCGAACAAAGGGCCGAAAAGCACCACAAACAACCCGCCGGTAAAGGCGCCAAAGCCAAGCAGGCCTTCCAGGGCAAGGTTGGTAATGCCGCTGCGCTCGCTGTAAATGCCGCCAATGGCAATAATAAGCAGGGGCAGCGCATAGGAGAGGCCGTCGATGATTACGGTGGTCATGCCTGTTTCCCCCCTTTTTTGTTTTTATGGCCGCCGCTACGGTTTACCACGTAGCGTATGTAGCCGCTGCAGGCGCTGAACAGCAGAATCATGCCGGTAACCAGCGAGGCAATTTCCTGCCGCACCCCCACGGTGCTGCTCATGTAGGTGCTGCCGCGGGAAATGGCGGTGATGAGCAGAGAAGAGAAAACAATGCCGATGGGGTGGGAATTGCCCAAAAGGGAAACGGCAATAGAATCGAACCCGAGGCTGCTTAAGGTGCCCGGCTGGATGGATTGGAAATACCCAAGGTAATAGGTAACCCCCGCAAGGCCTGCCAGCGCACCGCTTAGGGTAAGGGCAAACACCATATTGCCCCCCACCTTAATGCCCGCGTACTTGGAAGCCAGGGGGTTAAGGCCCACCGCCTTAAGCTCGTACCCCTGTTTTGTTTTGGAAAGAAACACCTGCAGCGCAACAGCCAGCAAAAGGGCCAGCAAAATGCAGATGGGGAGGCGCATTTTGTATGCGCCCACCTCTACATTCATGAGGGTAAGGCGGGCCGCCTCGGAAACATTGCGCGACTGGCGGGAAACGGGGTCTACAAAGCGGGTATTGATGAAAAAGCTGATGATGTACTGGAAAATATAGTTGAGCATAATGGCCGAAACCACCTCGTTGATATTGAAGCGGTATTTTAAAACGCCGATAAGCCCGCCCGCAAAGGCGCCCGAAACAATGCCCACCAGCAGCACAAGCGGCTTTGCAAGCCCCGCGGGCAGGGTGCTGTAGCCCACCAGCACGGTTGCCATAAAGCCCGAAAGCAGCATTTGCCCCGAAACGCCAATGTTGAACAGCCCGGCCTTAAAGGCCACCGCCACGGCAAGGGCGGCAAACAGCATGGGGGTTAACGCGTCCAGCGTGTCCATAAAATCGGTAAGCATGCCCTTGTAGGCGCTGTAATTTTCTTTGGGTAAAAAGCCGCTGCCCTGCAAAAGGCTTTGAAACGCCACCAGCGGGTTTTTGCCCACCAGCAAAATAATAACCGAAATGGCCAGCAGGCTGCACACAATGGCAAACAGCGGAATGGTGATAAACTGCCAGCGTTTGTTGCCCAAAACAATGACAAGGGGGTTGCGGCTTTTGGGTTGTTCGTTTTTCATGCGCGTTTCACCCCCATCATATATTCGCCAACCTCGTTGGCGGTAATGCCGCCCGCATCGGAAATTTTCAGCATTTCGCCGCTGTACATCACCCCAATGGTATCGGCGCAGGCCAGCACCTCGTCCAGCTCAAGGGAAATAAGCAAAACGGCTTTTCCCTTATTGCGCTCTTCAATAATGCGCTCGTGAATGCCGGTAATGGCCCCAATGTCAAGGCCGCGGGTTGGCTGTACAAAAATCATCAAATCGCTTTGCAGCTCAATTTCGCGGGCCACAATGGCTTTTTGCTGGTTGCCGCCGCTCATGGCGCGCACCGGGCCGTTGGCCCCGCCGCCGCTGCGAATGTCGTACTTTTCAATCAGCTCATCGGCATATTCGCCGAACACGCCGCGCTGCAGCATGGCCCCTTTTGAGAAGGGCGGCGCGAAATACTTTTTGAGGGCAAGGTTTTCAGCCAGGGTAAAGTCCAAAATAAGGCCAACCTGCTGGCGGTCCTCCGGGATATAGGAAATACCCGCAAGGTTGCGCCGCCGCACATTCCAGCCGGCAATGTTCTGCCCGTTTAGCAAAATATGGCCCTGGCTGCAATGGGCCAGCCCCGCAATGGCGTCGGCCACCTCCACCTGCCCGTTGCCCGAAACCCCGGCAATGGCAAATACCTCGCCGCTGTGCACCGTAAAGCTCACGTTTTTCACCACCGGGAAGTGGTCGGCGTTTTCCACCGTAATGCCCTGCACCTCCAGCACCGGCTTGCCGAACTGCGCCGGGGGCTTTTCCACCTCGGTGTTCAGCTGTCGCCCAACCATAAGGTTGGCCATTTGGGTGGTGGTGGTGGCAGCCACCTCCAGCACATCCACCAGCTTGCCGTGGTTTAAAATAGCGCAGCGGTCGGCCACCTGCTTAATTTCCTCCAGCTTGTGGGTGATGAGAATAATGGTTTTGCCGCCCTCGCGCAGCTTGCGGATAATTTCCAGCAAAAATTCTATTTCCTGGGGGGTAAGCACCGCGGTGGGCTCGTCAAAAATTAAAATTTCCGCCTCGCGGTACAGCATTTTCAAAATTTCCACCCGCTGCTGGGCATACACCTTCAGGTCTTCAATGCGTTTGGTGGGGTCTACCTCAAGGCCAAACTTCTGCGAAAGAACCCGTACCTTTTCGTTGGTGCCCTTAATGTCTACCATGGGCAGAAAGCCGCCCAGCTTTTTAACAGGCTCTATGCCCAGCACAATGTTTTCGGTAACGGTGTAGTTCTGCACCAGCTTAAAGTGCTGGTGCACCATGCCAATGTCCAGCTTTACGGCCTCGTTTGGCGAAGAAATGGAAACCTTTTGCCCCCGAATCCAAATTTCGCCCTCATCCGGCTCGTACATGCCGAACAGCATACTCATTAAGGTAGATTTTCCCGCGCCGTTTTCCCCCAGAAGGGCGAATATTTCGCCCTTGCGAATGCCAAGGCTTACGTTGTCGTTTGCAACAACGCCGGGAAACCGCTTGGTAATGCCTTTCATTTCCACAATATATTCTTGCTGGGCCATTGCCATATTTACAATACCTCCTTGCGCAGGTTGCGCACTGGGCTTTTAAAAACAAAGGGAGCAGCAGCAGAATGCTGTCGGCATTTCCACTGGTGCTCCCCCTTGCAGCTATGCAATAAACGCTATGTCAGTTGGGCGCAAAGGCCGCGCCCCGCCCGGCGCTTATAACTTATTTCAGGCCGGGGAAATCTTCAGGTGTGTTGCCGTTGAAGTTGGAGGCAGGCACAATGGTGCCGTCTTTTACAAGGGCATAGGCCTCTTCCAGCTTGGCAAGGGTGTCGTCGGTAAGCTGCTGGCGGCCGGCCTCTTTTACATAACCGGTAGAGTCGGTGTCGGCACCCAGCACAACGTTTTCGCCCGTGAAGGTACCGCCCTGAATGGCTTCAAGGGCGCGCTCCACGTTGATGCTCATTACTTTAAGGGCCGAGGTGAGAATAATGTTTTTGTCGCCGTTTACGCCGTCGTCAAACTGGTCTACGTCGCAGCCGATAACAAAAGCGTTGCCGTTTTCTTTCACTGCGGTAAACACGCCGTTGCCGCTGCCGCCGGCAGCCACAAAGATGATGTCCACGCCTTCTTTCAGAAGCGCTTCGCCCACTACCTTGCCGGCTGCTTCGTCGTCGAAGGTGCCAACATAGTTGCCGCCAACGTTGGCGCCGGTTACATCGGTGCCCGCGTAGGAGGCAATTTCCACAACCTCAACAGTGGTGCCAAATTTTTCATTGGCATAGTTTACGCCGCTTTCAAAGCCGAACTGGTAGTTTACATTGGAGGGATAGGCAATGCCGTTTACCACCGCAACCTTGTTGGTTGTGGTTTGCAGGGCGGCGGCAATACCGGCAAAGAAGCCACTCTCCTGCTCGGCAAAGGTCATGGCATACACATTGTCCAGCACCGCGTCGTCGGTGGGGAAGCTGTCTACCAGAATAAAGAATTTGTCGGGGTTGTCGGTGGCAATTTGGGCAATACCGGCAAACTGGTAGCCGGGGGTTACAATAACGTCATAGTCTGAAACAATGGCTTCCACCGCGGGCACCGAGTTGTTTACGTCGGTTTCGCGAATGGCGTTTACACTGGCGCCGGGGTTGCTTGCAATAAAGCTTTGAATGCCGTCGTAGTTGTCTTCGTTGAAGGAGCCGTCGTCTACGCCGGAGGGGCTGGTTACGATGGCAATTTTAAGGCCACCGGCTTCGGCGGTGCTGGTGGAAGCGGCGGTGCTGGTGCTTTGCGCCGCCGAGCTGCTGGCAGTTCCGCCGCAAGCGGCCAACACCGACACAAGCAGTGCTGCAGACATAAGCCCGGCAAGTATTTTTTTCATGTTCATGTTTTGAAAGACCTCCTAAATTAAGTTTACAGTCGTTTACTATAAAACAGGGCAGTTTTTTTGAAAACAGCCATGCTGCCCTGCTACAGCTGCTTGAAACCTCTTTTTTTCAAACTCCATATAAATGCGCGCCTGCGCGGGAAAACGAGAAAAACAGCCTGCTATTTGCCAAAAAGAGCGGCCAGGCTTTGGGTGTAGGGCGGGCGGCAAATGCCGTGCTCGGTTACAATTCCGGCAATTAAGCCGTGGTCGGTAACGTCAAAAGCGGGGTTGTAGCATTTTACGTCGGCGGGTGCCATGGGTTCATTATACCATTTTTCACGAATTTCTGCAGGGTTTCTTAATTCAATTTCAATATCCGCCCCGGTTTTGCAGTTAAGGTCTACGGTGCTGGTGGGCCCCAGCACATAAAAGGGAATGCCGTAGTACTTTGCCAGTATGGCCACGCCGCTGGTGCCAATTTTGTTGGCGGCGTCCCCATTGGCGGCCACGCGGTCGCACCCTACAAAGCAGGCATTTACCCAGCCGTTTTTCATGACAATGCTGGCCATATTGTCGCAAATAAGGGTAACATCCACCCCCGCCCGGTTCAATTCGTAGCTGGTAAGCCGGGCCCCCTGCAAAAGCGGGCGGGTTTCGTCGGCAAACACCTTAAAATTCATGCCCTGCTCTTTGCCCAAAAGCAGCGGCCCAAGGGCGGTGCCGTACAGCGAGGTGGCCAGCGGCCCCGCATTGCAGTGGGTAAGCACCCCGTCGCCGTCCTTTAACAGCGTAAGGCCATGGCGGGCAATGGCGGCGCACATTTCAATATCCTGCTGCTGAATTTTAACCGCCTCTTCAAACAGCAGCGCCTGTATTTCGGCCACCGGCTTTTGGCTGCTTTGGCGCACCAGGGCGTCCATGCGGTTCAGCGCCCAGCTGAGGTTTACCGCCGTGGGGCGGGAGGAATTGAGATATTCTTTATATTCGGCGCATTGTTTGTAAAATTCTTCATAGGCTTCGGCTTTTATACTGCCTGCCAGCACGGCGTAAAAATAACCCGCGGCAATGCCAATGGCGGGGGCCCCCCGCACCTTCAGCTCAAAAATGGCGTCGTACATTTGCTCGGCGCTTTCCAGCTCCAAATAAACCGTGCGGGCGGGCAGCTGTGTTTGGTCCTGAATAACAACGGCGCGGCCATCGGCCCGCAGGCGCACATTGTCGGGCTGTTTTGCTATTTGCATGAAAATCCCTTTCTGTTGGCAGCAAAGGCAAAAGCGCCCCTACTGGAAATTAAAGCCGGATTTGAAGGCCCGGGAAGCGAACGCCCTTTCGTATTCGGCAAGGGGGTACAAATCGATGGGCGGCAGCTTTACAAGGCCGCGGTTCAGCAGGTTGAGCGCCGGTACAAAGGGCCCGCACCGGCTGCCCCGCAGGGTAATTTCCCGCACCACCAGCTCGCTGGTGTTCAGGGTTGCCATTTCGGCAAAGGTGCTTTTTACAACCAGCAGCCCCATGCTGCGGGTAAGCGAAATGGCGGTTTGCAGCCCGCTGGGCGAGCCCGAAGCCTCGATGACGGTTTCAAAGCTGCCCGCCGGGGTTAGGGCGGTTTTTGCGAACGGCTCGAACATGGCCAGCTTTTCGGCGCTGTGCCCAAACACCGTAAGCGGCGTGCCCTGCAGCGCCACTACCTGGCCTATCATGTAGGCAAGGCGGCCGTCGCCAATTAAGGCAACCTCCTGCGAGGGGCGCAGGTGGCTTTGCTCCACCACCTCAAGGGCGGCGGCCAGCGGCTCGCAAAAAATGGCCTGTTCGGTGGGCAGGGAGGCGGGCACCGGGTGCAAAAGGTCGGTGGCAATGGTCATATATTCGGCAAAGCTGCCGTCCTTGCCCTCCATGCCCAGCACCTTGCGGTTTACGCAGTGGTGCTCGCGGCCGGTGGTGCAGTAAATGCAGGTTTTGCAGCCTGCGTTCAGCTCGCCCACCACCCGTTTGCCCACAAGGGCTTCCTTGGGCGAAGTTTCCACCACGCCCACAAATTCGTGGCCCAGCACCCCTTTAAAATGGGGCCGGTAGCCTTTTATTACCTCGCGGTCGGTATTGCAGATGGCCGCCATTAAAATGCGCACCAAACTTTCACCCGGCTGCGGAACCGGCTTTTGGTGAGCCGCCGTATAATATACCTTTTGGTCAAACACCAACGCTTGCATGGCAAATCTCCTTTTTTTACCGGGCTGCCGGGCTAAAGCTCTGCCACCAGCACCTGAACGCCCCGGGCGGCAAACGCCCGCAGCTGCTGCGCCTGCGCCCCCGAATCGGTTACCAGAATGTGAATATCCGCCGCATCGCAGCACTTTTGCAGGGCGTTTTTGCCAAGCTTGGTGGAATCGGCCAGAACAATAACCTGCCCTGCGTTTTTAATAAAAGCCTTTTTGGTTTCTATTTCGGCCATGTCGGTGTCGCTGAGGCCGCCCTCTGCATCCAGCGCATTGGCGGAAAGAAAAACCTTTTTGTAATTGAACTCTGAAATGGCGCGCACCGCAAGCTCCCCCACCGTAGAAAGAGCCTTGGCGCGTACGGTTCCCCCCGCCGATACCATGGAAATGCCGGGGCTGGCGCACAGCACCGGGGGAATGAGCAGGTTGTTGGTAATAACGGTAAGGGTTTGTTTTTCCGCAAGGCAGCGGCTTAGCGCCAAGGAAGAGGTGCTTGCATCCAGCCCAATGATATCCCCCGCCTTTACAAGGCCGGCGGCAAGGGCCGCCATGGCCTCTTTTTGGGGGCTGTTCTGGTTTTGGCGAAGGTAAATATCCAAATCCAGCCGGGTGCCCTCTTTGAGCGAAACCCTGCCCCCGCTGGAAAAGGTAACCATTTGCTGGCTTTGCATGTAAAAAATGTCGCGGCGCAGCGTCATGGACGAAACACCCAGCTTTTGGGCAAGCTCTCCCAGCTTCATTTGGCCGTTTTGAGCAAGCAGCTCCAGTATGGCAGCCCGGCGGCGCGCAATCTCTTTTTTGGAATTTCTGGTGATAACAAGCACTCCTATCTGCGGGCATTGTGGCAAACAGCGG
>JBKEBR010000235.1:0-4595 GCA_047973285.1 Oscillospiraceae bacterium
GCCGAAAAACAAAAGGCCCAAAGCAACAAACACTGCTTTTTTCATATTGTCTCCTTTATAAACGCGCGAAGGGTACCGGGCAGGCTACGCTGTTTTGGCCATTGCAAGCAAATGCCGAAGGGCCAGCACCGGGCTGTGAAAAAGCATGCGCGGCCCGGAAAATTTCATAACCGTTTTTATTTGGGCCGCCATTTCCGGGCCATAGCAAGGGGCCGGGCAGCGGCTGCAAAAGGTTTTTTCCGCCATACGGGGGCAGCGGCCGGTGCGGGCAAGGGCATATTCCAAAAGCACGGCGCAGCCGCCGCAAAGCTTGCCTTGGGCCCCGGCGTGCCGGTGGCCGCGGCAGTAAATGCGAACCATTTTCGCAAGGGTTTTCATCTCTGCCCGCCTCTTTTTTTCCACCGTCATCCGCTTACTCTCCCATTATCCACTTTTACCACCCTGTCTGCAATACCGAGGGTAGAGCCGCGGTGGCTTACCAGCACAACGGTTTTCCCCCTGCTTTCCTGCTGCAGGGCCTGCAAAATAGCGCCTTCATTCAGGCTGTCGAGGTTGGAGGTGGGTTCGTCCAGCAAAAGCAGGGGCGCATTGTGCAGAAAAGCCCTGGCAAGGCCAATGCGCTGCCGCTCCCCACCAGACAGGGTCCCCCCCAGCTCGCCCACATTGGTGGCATACCCGGCAGGCAGGCTTTGTATAAAGGTGTGAATGCTGGCCTTTTGGCAGGCCTCTTCCACCTGCTGGCGGGTGGCCGCCATGTTGGCAATTTTAACGTTGTTTTCGATGGTATCGTTGAACAGCACGGTGTCTTGGGTAACAAGGCCCTGGGCGCTGCGCAGGCTTTTGGTATTGATGGCCCGCACGTCTTTGCCGGAAAGGGAAATTTCCCCTTCGTCCACATCCCAAAAGCGCATGATAAGCCGCAGCAGGGTGCTTTTGCCGCTGCCGCTTTTGCCCTGTATTCCCACAACCGTGCGGGGGGAAATATTCAGGCTACAATGGCTGAGCACCTTTTGCTGCCCGTACGCAAAGGAAACATTGCGGGCGGCGAGGCCGCTGAAAACAAGGTCTTCTCCATTCTCCACCTCCTGCACCGCAGGCGTTTCGTCCAGAATGTCAAGCACCCTGTCGGCGGCGGCAAAGGTTTGCAGCAGGCTGTTGGCAAGGCTTGCCAGCGCCACCACCGGCCCAAAAGAGCCGATAATCGCAATAAACGGCACCACCACACCGCTGAATGCCAGCACCCCTTTTTGATACAACACGGCGCCAAAGGCCAGGGCCGCCAGGGAAACTGCCAGAATAACGGCGTTGGCCAGCGCCGCGGTAAGCCCCTCGTATTCCTTCATTTTTTTCTGGGTGGCGGCAAGGCCCTGGGTTTGGCGGCGCATTTGCCCCAGCACAGCCGCCCCTTGGGCAAATTGCAGCACCTCGCGCAGGCCGCGCAGGCTGCCCAGCACCGTGCTGCCCAGCTCTCCGTTTTCACGGCGGTAGGCCATGCCCGCGGCACCGCCCAAACGGGCCACCAGCACCGGCAGCACAAGGCCCACCAGCACATACCCCACCAAAGCGATAAGCGCAAAGCCCCAGTGGTAAAACGCCAAAAACACCAGCATGAAAACGCAAACCAAAGCGGCAATGGCAACCGGCGAAATGGTGTGGGCGTAAAAAACCTCCAGCAGCTCAATATCGGTGGTGATAACTGAGATAAGGTTGCCCTTGTCCCGCGTTTCAAGGCGGGCGGGGGCCAGCCGCCGCAGGGCGCGAAAGACCTTGTCGCGAATGAGGGCCAGCAGCTTAAAGGCAATGTAGTGGTTAGAGGCCTGCTCGGCATAATGCAGCACCGCACGGAAAAAGGCAAAGGCCAAAACCGCCACCGCCACAAACGAAAGAGAAAAAGGGGTGGAAAATCCCAGCACATTCAGCAGGGCATAGCCGCCGAAGATTGCAATAAAAATAGCGCATAAAAAGCCCGCCACCCCCATGGCAACGGCCAGCAGCATAACCGGCAGCATGGGCTTAACAAGCCCAATGAGGCGGGCGGCAATGGCAAGGCCGCTGCGGCGCGCTTTAGGGCTGCTGTTTTGCATGGTGCGCCTCCTTTTGGCCAACCTGCTCAAGTGCCTGCTGGGTGTTAAACATTTTGGCATACGGGCCGTTTTGGGCCAGCAGCCGGGCGTGGGTGCCCTGCTGCACAACAACGCCTTTTTCAAGCACATAAATGCCGGCCGCCGGCACAACGTTGGCCAGCCGGTGGGAAATAAGCAAAACTGTTTTGGTTTTTGCCATTTCCCATATGGCGGCGGCAATGTGGGCCTCGCTTTCGGAATCTATATTGGAGGTTGCCTCGTCAAAAATATACATGGGGGTATCGTGCAGTATGGCGCGTGCCAGGGCAAGCCGCTGGCGCTGCCCGCCCGAAAGGTTGCCCCCCTGTTCGGCCAGCGGGGTATTCAGCCCCTGCTGCGCCTGCAAAAAGCCCAGCAGCTTTACCCTGCCAAGCGCCTGCCACATTTCTTCTTCCGTGGCTTTGGGGTTTGCCATAAGCAGGTTTTGCCGCACCGTGCCCTTAAACAGGTAGCTGCTGTGGGTTACAAGGGTTACGGTTTTGCAAAGCACCTCCCCCGCCAGCTGCGCCAGCGGCTGGCCGCCCACCTGTACGGTTCCCTCGTACCCTTTATTTTGCCCGGTAAAAAGAGCGGCTATGGTGCTTTTGCCGCTGCCGCTTTCCCCCACAATGGCGGTAAGGCCGCCCTGTGCTTTCAAGCTTACATTTTGCAGCACCGGCCGCCCATGGCCGTACCCAAAGGTTACATTCTCAAGCAAAAGCCCCTTTTGGGGCTGCACCACGGTTGCGGTGCCGGCGTCCGGTTCGGGCTGGCCCAGCAGTTTGAATATTTTATCGCTTGCCGCCATGCCGTTCATGGCAACATGAAAAAAAGAGCCAAGCTGGCGAAGCGGAATAAAAAAATCGGCGGCAAGCAGCACAATGGCAAGGCTGCCCGCAAACCCGGTATGCCCCGCGGCAAACTGGCGGGCCGCCACAATAATACCCGCCGCCGCGCCGCCGTAGGCCACCAAATCCATAAGGGTAACCGAGTTGAGCTGCATGATGAGAACCCGCATGGTTACCTTGCGGAAATCTTCGGCCCTGTGGTTCATTTCGGCATTTTTTGCTTCATCGCTGCCGTATATTTTCAGGGTGGTAAGCCCCTGCAAATTTTCAAGGAACCCGTCGCCCAGGCTGGTGTATTTGCCCCAGTATTTTGCCAGCAGTTTTTTGGCAAACCTTTGCACCGCAATGATGGAAAGGGGGATAAGCGGCACACAGGCCAGCAGCACCAGCGCCGCGGGAAGGTTAATGCCCGCCAAAACTCCAAACAGGGTAAAGGACGCCGCCACGCTGTAAAACAGCTGGGGCAAATAGCGGCCAAAATATACCTCCAGCTGGTCTACCCCGTCCACCGCCACCTGCACCACCTCAGAGGTGCTTACCTGCTGGTGGTAGGAGGGGCCCAGCCGCAGCAGCTTTGCGTAAATGGCCTCGCGCAAATGCAGCTTCACTTTTTCGCTGGCGCGAAAGCTTAAACGGGAGGCCGCCATAAAGCACCAAAACCGGGCGGCAATGGCCAAAACAGCCACCAGCCCCAAAACAGCCGCCGCGCCGCCCGGCGCCCTGCCCGCCAAAAGCCGGTTCAAAAACTGTACCGCCGCCAAAATAACGGCAATATTGCAGCAAAGGCCCAGCCATTGCACCAACACCGTAAGCCCCACCATTTTCATGGAAGAGGGCACCATACCCACCAAACGCTTGTTGAACATATACCCAAGGCTCCTGTTTTTTAAGTTAGCAGGTACTAACATTTGTGCAAAATGAAAGCGCCCTTCGGCGGCGCAGTACCGTTACCTAACGCTAATTTATAGGTACAGAATACCATTTTTTTTGCGCCGGGTCAATGCGGTGGCGGCGGCGGCCACCGGCAAAACAGGCCTTTCCCTGCAAAACCGGCGCCCTGGGCACAGCGGGCCCGCCGCCGGAAAATGCCAAAAAAAGCGGGCGCGCAGGGCCGTGCCGCACGGTTTTTATTGTGCAGCTGCGCAAACTTTATTGGAAAAGCCGCTGTGGCCGGTTCTGCCGGCATACCGCTTGTTTACGGCGCGGGCGCACGGCAGTGCCGCCGCATGGCGCAAATAAACCGGCAGCATACGGCCCCGCCCAAATACAAAGCCGAATGGCAACAAGCCTTTCCCTGTTGCCTTATGCACAGCCATACTTTGCCGCCGCCATAAAACGGCCACCGCAAACAACAGGCGGGCCGCTGCAAAATGCATGGCCCGCCTGTTGTTTGTTAAATGTAAAACATAATTTCGTTGTTTTGCCGGCTGCGTTCAGCCTCCGCCACAATGCGCTCGATGGTGGCCGCGCCCAAGGCCCCCCGGGCGGCGGTGTCGAGAGATTCAAACACACACCGCTGAAGGGCAAGCTCAATGTCCGGCGCTTTGCCGCCCACGGTTTCCTGCACTTCTTCAAACAGGGAAAGCTCTACCGCCTCCAGCACGTCCAACGCGGAAAATTCGCCCGGCGCGTGGGCCAGGCGGTA
>JBKEBR010000236.1:0-1666 GCA_047973285.1 Oscillospiraceae bacterium
GAACCAGTCTTTTATAGCATACCTGACACAGGTGCGCATACCAAAGGCAATTTCCCTCATTAAAACAACAAAATTAACCATTGCCGAAATTTCCGAGAGTGTGGGGTACGCAAATTCAACGTATTTTTGCCGCGTGTTTAAAAGGGTAACCGGGCAAACCGTTGGCAAAATTCGCAGCACAGGTGAATACTTTTCCGGTTCAATGTAACCCGGCTTTTTCTTTTAACCTTTCCCCTGAAAAAGCAGCCCACATAAAATATTTGCGAAAAAGGGAAAACCTTACAGGAGCAGGCGGGAAGAAAAGCAAAACAGCAAACAAAAGCGCGGGCCGGGCCCGCATTGCAGCAGGCAAAATATGGTGCGGCCATCAGGGGCGTTTGCCGCAAGTGGGCAATATGCGTGCAGGCCTTCTATCAAAGCAAAAGCCTTATCCGGCACACGGATAAGGCTTTTGCTATATCGGCCAATGAATGCTGGTGTTGTTAGCACGGTATCGCCCTGTAATCGAAAAGCTTCAGGGCGCTTACAGCAACAGGCCGGTGCACACGGGTATGCCCTGCGCTGTACGCCGGCAAAGGCAAAAAAGGCGAACACGCGGCCTGCCCGCCGCACAAAATTGTAATAAAGCGGGGTTTGCCGCGGCGGGCCAAAGCGGAAAATGGCTTGGCATTCATTTCCCGCGCAATGGAAAAGGGCCCTGTCTCAAAAGGGATAAGCCAGGTTATGCAAGGCCTGGTACCCCAATAAAAGTATTTATTCCATACCTGTTTTTTGGTAATAAATGGCCCTGTATTCTTTAGGGGAATAACCTGTGCATATTTTGAAACTGGCGGCAAAGCTTGAGTGGTTTTGATAGCCGACCAGCGATGAAATCTGCTGTATTGTTTTTCCCGAATCTGAAAGCAGGTACTTTGCGTTTTCTATGCAAATATTTGTCAAATAGGCGCTCATTATAAGGCCCGTTACCTGCCTGAAAATAACCGATAGTTTGCTCTTGCCCATGCATGCGGTTTTTAAGCAACCAGCCATATCCAATTGCTTGGCAAAATTGCCTTCAATATGTTTTGCCACCCTTCCAACCGCTTGCCTATCCTCCGGGTAGACAATGCCGTTGTTTGTATCGCATTGTAATTGTTCATACCAATCCAGCAAAACAGCGATAAATTCTTTTACCTTTGCCTCATAATACAGCGCACTGGTTTTTGAAACCGGTGCGTATTTAAGCTGGCGCATAATTGCCGCGCCCTTGGGGAAAGGGTTCGGCTTGCTTAACATACAAAACGCAGCGCAAAGGCTTTCATAGGATATGCCCGGCATGCGGCCCATAATCTCCCGGCAAAATTCCGGCATAATGCATATGCCAATTCCCTTTATTTGGTCGCTTGGAGACAGCACGTATTTGTATTCGTTGCTGTTGCCAATATATCCCAGCAGGTTGTCCTTTTCCAGCACAGGGCAATCTGCATGAAGATAATCGGCAGCGCCAAAAAGCATTTCAACCCGGCGGTTATAGGAAAAGTCCTTCAACGTTACCAAAAATTTGCCCTTTAGCAAGAAAACCCGGTAAGAACCATGCCCTATATTGGGGTCAAGTTTGTACATAAAATGCCCGTAATTTTCATCGGTGCGGTAAAAACCGCTGTCAAGAAGATAAGGCAAAAGCGAA
>JBKEBR010000237.1:0-2524 GCA_047973285.1 Oscillospiraceae bacterium
TTCGGCAGTTCAAATCTGCCCGGCACCTCCAACTTAGCGCGGACGCGCGGGTTGCAGCCCATTTTTACAGGAAACCTGTAAAAATGGGCTTTTCTTTTGCTTGCTGTGCTTGCTGGCAAAAGAACCCGGTTGCGTTTTCTTGCCGCCATTTTCTGCATCAGGCGTGTAATGTTTTTCTGCGGCTAGAAAGAAGCGCCTACAGATATAATTACTTTTACCGGAACATGCATTGTAAACGGCCCTGACTTCATTGACAAAAGTGCTTTCATGGCCGATAATAAATAAAAATTGCCTATATTTTTGCGCTGCAAAGGAAATTAGAATGAAAGAAAAGCTTAAAACAATATATGTATGCACCAATTGCGGCGAAA
This sequence comes from Oscillospiraceae bacterium, assembly GCA_047973285.1. Lineage (GTDB taxonomy): Bacteria > Bacillota > Clostridia > Oscillospirales > Ruminococcaceae > JAAYCI01. The sequence goes on from JBKEBR010000237.1 coordinate 372, forward strand.
CAACACCCCGCTGGCTTGGCAAATGCCCTTCCTGCGGGGAATGGAATACCCTTATTGAGGATGTTGTAAAGGAAGAACCTTCTGCTTTAAGGCCCAAGGGGCGCTCTGCCCGAGAAAGTACTGTTTCAGGTACAACGGCATACCGGCTGCACGAAATAGACACAACTGAAGAAAAAAGCCGCATTCCAACAGGAATTCACGAGCTGGACCGCGTTTTGGGCGGCGGCATTGTTTTGGGCAGTGTGGTGCTTTTAGGGGGAGAGCCCGGGGCAGGGAAGTCTACTTTGCTGCTTCAACTGTGTGGCTCTGTACATGCCAAGAAAGAGGTTTTATATGTAACGGGGGAAGAATCTGTTCGCCAGATAAAACTGCGCGCAAAGCGCCTTACTGTGCCAGAACAGAATATTATTGTTGCAGCCGAAAGCAATGTAGATGAAATATGTGCCTTAATTGAGCAGCAAAAACCTGCGTTTGCCGTTGTAGACTCCATTCAAACCATGTATACTCCTTCATTGTCCAGTTCTGCGGGCAGTGTTTCCCAGGTAAAGGAATGCGCAAGCCGTTTGCTGCAGGTTGCCAAAGAGCTTGAAATTCCCGTTTTTATCGTTGGCAATGTGAACAAAGATGGCGCCATTGCAGGGCCCAAGGTTATGGAGCATATTGTAGATACTGTTTTGTATTTCGAGGGCGACAAAACGTTGCCATACCGAATTTTGCGGGCCACAAAAAACCGTTATGGCTCTACCAATGAAATTGGCATGTTTGATATGACTGCCAGTGGTTTGCTGGCCATTGAAAACCCTTCTGAACTTTTGCTGGAGGGGAGAGCCATTGGCGTTAGCGGCAACTGTGTGGGCTGTATTATGGAGGGCTCCCGGCCTATTATGTCTGAAATACAGGCGCTTGCCACCAAATCTGGCTTTGGTACGCCGCGCAGGGCTTCCTCCGGTTTGGAAATAAGCAGGGTTAACCTGCTGCTGGCCGTTTTAGAGAAGCGGGCCGGTTTTTTTCTGGGCAACCTGGATGTTTACCTCAATGTGGTTGGCGGCCTTAATTTAAGCGATACCGCCTGCGATTTGGCGGTTTGTTTAGCGGTTGTGTCCAGCCTGATGGATAAACCAATATCCGATTCACTGCTGGCAGCAGGGGAGGTGGGCCTTGGCGGAGAGGTACGAAGTGTTTCTTACCTGGAGGCCCGCCTGCGCGAAGCGCAGCGCATTGGCTTTAAAAAGGCCATTATACCGCAGCACAATATAAAAGCCTTGAATATGAAAGAATTTTCATCGCTGGAAGTAATTGGAGTAAAATACATCAAAGATGCTATTGCACATATTTAGATGATTCAAAACATTCGGCCAGCAACAACGATATACAGTTGGTGCATCCAACTTTTATTATATTATAAGGTTATACACAAAGATGTTGACACATGGAAAACTGGAATTCTAAAGGCCGCCTGTTGTTTAAAAGAGGGAAGAGGAATACACTTTTAAAAGATTACCCCAAAACAATTGCATCGCAGCAGGTGCAGCAAGAACATAAAAACGATACATTCAATTTCGCTAAATTAGAATTTAGCGAAATTGAGGGGATGTTTTTTGAAGCAATATACAAATATCTTTCTTTTAATAAATTTCAAGCAACGCTTTAAATGCTTATTTATAAGCTTACTAATAATAAGAGGTATACATAAATGAGTACCTATATAAACCCCATAAAGCCAAAGCAGCATGGCGACTATGGCGATTGCCCGCCATTGGTTGTAGAGTTTCTAAATTATTCTGAAACCATTCGTGGGCTTTCGCCACGGTCTGTGAATGGTTATTATATAGACCTCAGAACCTTTTTTAAATTTCTGGTTTGGCACCGTGGGTTGCTTGCAAAAGAATTATCGCCGCAGGAGGCTGATATTCGTTTTGTAGATTTGGCTTTTATTCAAAAAATTGACAAGGCCGAGGTTTATGAATTTTTATATTATGCAACCAGAGAACGCGAAAATGCGGCGACCACACGTGCACGTAAGCTTTCCAGCTTAAATGGTTTTTTTAAGTATCTTCTCAACAAAACCGGGCAATTGCAGCGAAACCCGGCCGAAGACATAGAAACCCCCAAACAGAAAAAAAGCCTTCCCAAGTTTCTCTCATTGGAATAAA
>JBKEBR010000238.1:0-2713 GCA_047973285.1 Oscillospiraceae bacterium
AAAAAAGCGGCGGAGTTCGGCGGCGACAAACCCATTATAATTTCTGTGGCGCTCAGCGTGGTAACTGCTTTTCTGTTCACAGTATTGTACGGCACCGGGGCAGTGGCCATGGTTGGCACCATTGTTCTGCCCATTATGCTGTCGGTGGGGGTGCCGCCCGTTGTGGCCAGCAACGCTTTTTTGGCGGCCATGACGGCGGGCTACATGATTAACCCGGCCAACATTTCGGCCATCACCAATATTACGGGGGTAGATGCCTCCACCATGTACCTGTGCGCCGCCATTCTGGCCGGTTTGAGCATTCTTTTTGCGGTTGGGTACCTGGTTTTCAGCTTCAAAAAGAACGGCAAAAAATATGCCTTTGCCGCCCCGGTTGCCGAGGAGGAAGAACAGCAGCAGGAGCGCCCGGCCCAGGTAAAGGGAATCCGTGGTTTTCTTGCCTGCATGACCCCGCTGGTGGTTGTGCTCATTATGCTTATTTTTAAGCTGGAGGCGGTTACGGTTTTTATTATCGGTATTTTGTGGGCCATGGTGTTTACCGCCCGGGGCAAATGGTCGCGTTTTTCCGGTATGATCGTACAAAGCTGCTACGAAGGCTTTAAAGAGGGAGCGCCCACGGTGGGGCTTATGTTTGGCATTGGTATGATTATTAATGCCATGACAGCCCCCACCACCCAAACCGCCATTCGCCCGTTTATGGAGATGATTACCCCCACAACGGCTATTGGCCTTACCATATTTGTGTGCCTTTTGTCGCCGCTTGGCCTTTACCGCGGGCCGTTCAATTTGCTGGGCTTGGGCGCCGGGCTGGCCGCCAGCATGCTGGCGGTGGGCGCTTTGCCGGTTGCCGCCCTCTCGGCTGTTTTTTACGCGGCCTTCCGCTGGCCCACACAGTCCTGCCCAACCTCCACCCAGGTGGTGTGGTCCTCCAACTATGTGGGAACCGACCCCGTTACCTCTACCAACAAAGTGTTTTTTGCAAACTGGGTTTTTACAGCTTTAACCGTTGTTATTATGGTGCTGCTGTATTATTAATTTATACGTGGCACAGAAACGGCCTTTCTGTGCCACATATTTCAAAGCAAATGCATACCAGGGAGATTTATATACATGAAGGTAAGAATTGGAATTGATGTAGGCGGCACCTTTCCAGATGCGGTGGCGATTCATAATGAAACGTACGAGTTGATTGGCAGCGTAAAAATGCCCACCACACACAAGGCGAAGGAAGGGGTTGCCGCGGGCATTGTGCAGGTGCTGGAAAAAATAATGGGGCAATACGGCATTCAGCCGGGCGATGTTGTGTTTATTGCCCACGGCACAACACAGGCAACCAATGCCCTGCTGGAGGGTGATGTAGCCCGGGTGGGCATTTTAACCCTTGGCACGGGCATTCAGGGCATGAAGTCCAAGGGGGATACAAACATTGGCGATATTGAGCTGGCTTCGGGCAAATACCTGCATACCATTGGGGCGTTTACCAAGACGGCCAATGAGGCCGAGTTTGTTCAGAATGCAACCCTTGCCGTAGACAGCCTTCAACAAAAGGGCGCGCAGGCCCTGGTTGTTACCGAAGCCTTCAGTGTAGACAACCCTGAAAATGAAAATACCGTGCTGGATATTTGCGAGGGCAAATCTGTTCCGGCCTGTGCGGGCAACGACGTTTCCAAGCTGTATGGGCTGAAGGTGCGCACCCGCACCGCCGTTGTCAATGCCAGCATTAGGCCCAAAATGCTGGATGCAGCCAACATGACCGAAAGCAGTATAAAAAATGCCGGCATTGAAGCGCCGCTGATGGTAATGCGCTGCGACGGCGGCGTTATGACGGTGGATGAGGTGCGCAGCCGCCCCATTCTTACCATTTTGTCGGGCCCTGCGTCCGGGGTTGCAGGGGCGCTGATGTACGAAAAATTAACCGATGGAATCTTTTTTGAGGTGGGGGGCACCAGCACCGATATTTCCTGCGTAAAAGACGGCAACGTTGTGGTTAAATACGCCGAGGTGGGCGGGCACAAAACCTATCTCAACTCGTAGGATGTGCGCACGGTGGGCATTGGCGGGGGCAGTATGATTCAGCTTAGCGGCGGTAAAGCCGTGGATGTGGGCCCCCGCAGCGCACATATTGCCGACTTGGAATATGAGCTGTATGCAAAAGAGGAACAGATACAAAACCCGGTTTTAAAAGGGGTGCACCCCGCCGAGGGCGACCCCGAGTACGCCTATATAGAGTGTGAAAACGGGCAAAAATTTTCACTTACCCTTTCCGGCGCCGCCAGCATAGCCGGTTTTGTTCCCGAAAGCAGCTATGCCTTTGGCAATGTTGCGGCGGCGCGAAAAGCGTGGGAGCCCTTGGCAAACAATATGGGCATAAGCGTGGAAGACGCCGCCCGGCAGGTGCTTGAATTTTCGGCAAAGAAAAACGGGAAAGTAGTGAAAAGCCTGCTGCAGGATTATGAAATGGACGCCGACGCCACCGTGTTTGTTGGCGGGGGCGGGGGTGCTGCCGCGGTGGTACCGCACCTGGCGCAAAGCTTTGGCTGCAAGCACAAACTTGCAAAAAATGCCGAGGTAATTTCCCCCATTGGGGTGGCTTTGGCCATGGTGCGGGACATGGTGGAGCGTTCTATAGCGAACCCCACCGAAGAAGAAAGACTGGCCATTCGCAGAGAAGCCCTGCGCTAGGCCGTCCAGTCGGGCGCACCCCCGCAGACGG
>JBKEBR010000239.1:0-8640 GCA_047973285.1 Oscillospiraceae bacterium
CGTTCATTTGGACCACAGCACTGATTTTACCCTTTCCCAGAGGGCTATTGTTGCAGGCTTTTCTTCTGTTATGTTCGACGGCTCGCAACTGGCCTACAGCGAAAATGTGGCGGGAACCCGCGAAACACTGCGGGCGGCCCATGCCTGCGGCGTTTCGGTAGAAGCCGAAATAGGCGCCGTGGGGTACGCCGACGGCACCGAGTACACCCCCGCCTATACAACCCCTGCCCTTGCCGCCCGCTTTGAGGCCGACGCCGGGCCCGATTGCCTTGCGGTTGCCGTTGGCACGGTTCACCGCATGACCGCCCAGAACGCCGAAATCAACTTTGCGCTGCTGGACGAAATACGCGCCGCCATCCGCACGCCGGTTGTTATTCACGGTTCCACCGGCGTCTCCGACCATGATTTACAAAACCTTGTGCGCCACGGCGCAAAAAAAATAAACATTGGCACACAGCTTCGTATTTCTTTTGGAAATGCGCTGCGCAGGGCATTTGAAGAAAACCCAAACGAGTTTGACCGCCTGAAGCTTTACCCCGCCGGGCAGCAGGCCGTATACGCTGTTGCCAAAGAAAAAATGCAGCTTTTAGACTTAACCTGAGGTGAGCCTTATGAAATATTCTCTCTGTGCCTCTTTCAAAGCCGCCCTTCATGAACCTGTTTTATTTCGTGGGGCGTTCGACGAAGCTTTTTTCTATGCCCGCGAACTTGGTTTTGGCGGGGTGGAACTACACATTCGGGATACCAAAGAACTGCAAAAAGCCACTCTTTTAAATGCCAGCCACGAAACCGGCGTACAGCTTTCATGCATTTCCACAGGCCTTGCCTACCGGGTAGACGGCCTTTCGCTCACCTCGGAGGATTCCGAAAACCGCCAGCAGGCCATTCAGCGCGTAAAGGAGCACCTGGATTTTGCCGACGCCTTCGGGTGTAAAGTGCTGCTTGGCAGCATGCGCGGCAACCTGCAGTTTGCCGAAGACACTGCAACCTACCAAAGGTTTTTGCAGAGCATGCAGGAACTGGCCCATTATATCGACCAAAAAAACTGCGCAATTGTTTTGGAGGCCATCAACCGTTATGAAAACAATTATCTCAACTGCGCTGAAAAAACCATCGAGTTTTTACGGCAAGTGGGTTCCCCAAAGGTAAAACTGCTGCTCGACACCTTCCACATGAATATGGAGGAAACCGACGCGTTGCTGGCGCTGCGGCACGCCGGTGAATGGCTGGGGCATTTCCACGTTGCCGACAACACGCGGCTTTACCCCGGCAGCGGGCAAATAAACTTTGCAGCATTGCTGCGCACCCTGGAGGATATTCACTACGATGGCTGGGTAAGCGTGGAATGCCTTTCGGTTCCTGATGAGCGCACAGCCGCGCAAAAAGCCCTTCATTACCTGAAAACGTTGGAGGTTTCTTCTTTATGAAAATCGCTTTTATCGGCCTTGGTGTTATGGGCAAGCCTATGGCCCTTAACCTTTTAAAAGGCGGGCATTCGCTGGTGGTATGCGACCACCACCTGGAAAACTTAACAGCGCTTGCCGCCGCCGGGGCAAAAACCGCCGCCACGCCCGCAGAGGCCACGGCCCAGTGCCCGCTTGTTATTACCATGCTGCCCGATTCACCCCAGGTGTTGCAGGTTGCCACCGGCGAAAACGGCATTTTGCAGGCAATTCAGGAGGGGGGCATGTTTGTGGATATGTCCTCTGTTGCCCCCGAAACCTCCAAAGGACTGGCAAGGCTTTGCGCCCTTAAAAAGGTGCTCATGCTGGACGCTCCCGTCTCAGGCGGCGAGCCAAAAGCAATTGACGCGAGCCTTTCTATTATGGCGGGCGGCGATGAGGCCCTTTTCGAACAGCTGAAAGAGAATGTTTTGCTAAAAATGGGCGCTTCCGCTATTTATTGCGGCCCTGCCGGGGCAGGCAATACCACAAAGCTTGCCAACCAAATTATTGTAGCCGCCAACATTGCCGCCTGTGCCGAGGCTTTTGCTTTTGTAAAAAAAGCGGGGCTGAGCGCCGAAACGGTGTGGCAGGCCATACGCGGCGGGCTTGCCGGCAGCACCGTAATGGAAGCAAAATTCCCCATGATGTTAAAGAATAATTATACCCCCGGCTTTCGCGTTGACCTTCATGTGAAAGATCTGAAAAACGCCCTGCAAACCGGACAAAGCCTGAAAGCCCCCTTGCCCCTGGCCGCCCACGCAATGGATGTTTTTTTGAATTTGCAGGCCCATGGCGAAGGTGGGCTGGACCATTCCGCCATGCTAAACGCCTATTTACGGCTTTCGGCCATATAGGCTTTTGCTAGGTTTACAGATGCCTTAGAAGAAAGCTGATATTTCACAAAACTTTACCCACACAGCAAAAACCAAGCCCCACATAGAACAACACCGCCGTTTAAAACGGCGGTGTTGTTCTATGTTTCTTTTCTGCTTTTTCTTTACTTTGCGGCGGCTTCGTGCGCGCTTGGCGTGGCGCCCGTGGCTATATCCCTGTAAGAAAGCAGCGTACAGCCCCGCTGTATAACAAGGGCCTTGGTGCCCTCCATGCTTTTGGCGCTTTCCCCGCCTGCCGAGCAGAAAAACAGTTCCACCTGCTTGCCGGCGGGCAGCTGCTTGATAACCGCGTTAAAAGCCGGGGCCGGGTGCCCCGCCCAAATGGGGCAGCCAAGCACAATTTCGTCGTATTCCGCAAGGTTTTCCTCCAGCGGCTTTATGGCCTCTGCCTTGCGGCGCATTGCGCGAAAGGAGCCAAAAAACAAGGTGCCCGGCAGACTGTGGCGGCGCACCGTTTCTATGCGGCAGAGCGGCGCCTTCCGCTCTGCCGCCAGCTTTTCGGCCTCTTTGCGGGTTGCGCCACCCACCGAATAATATAAGACAATTGTTTTCATCAATTTGCTCTCCCTCTTTGCCTTTTTGCGCTGCGGGCCGGCAGGCAAGCCGCCAACATTCCGGTATTTTTTTTATTATAGCATTCTTACAAGGGAATAACCCAAACGGCCCCAGCCGCGCATAAATTTTACAAAGCAGGGCGCAGGCGGCTTAGCCCCTCTGCTTTATTCAAAGCTCGGCAAAGGGCGGGGCCTTTGCATATTTTGGCTTGTGCCGGGCCGCGTTGCCCCTGCCTGTGTGCCGCGCAGGCCCCAAGGGGAGGGCCTTTTGTTTTTCGTCTGTTTATGATGTACCGTACGCTCTCTTCGCTTTTTTAAAGGGCATGGTATTGCACATAAAATAGAAGGGTGCCGCGCGTTGCAATTGGTAGCGCTTGTGCCGCCGCGCGGCAAACCCTACGGCGGCAAAAGCTTTGCGGGCAGCGCCCTGCCCGGCCCCTGCCACACAAAAATGCAGGCAGGCAAAGCAGCGCCGGTAACCCCCGGGGCCCCACCGACCGCAGGTGTTAAGAAAGGCGCTGTTTAAAATCTTGATAGCCAAATTCCTTCACCAGCCGAAGGGCACCCTGTTCATTTGCCAAAGCAATGGAGGGCAGGGGCATGCCGTTGAAGGTGTTGTTTTTAACCATGGTGTAACTGGCCATGTCGCAAAACACCAGCCTATCGCCGGGGCGAAGAGGTCGCTCGAAGGAATATTCCCCCACCACATCCCCCGCAAGGCAGGTGGGCCCGCCAAGGCGGCAGGAAAAAGGCTTTTCGCCCGGCCGCCCCGCGCCCAAAATGCCGGGGCGGTAGGGCATTTCCAGCACGTCGGGCATGTGGCAGGCGGCGCTGGTGTCCAAAATGGCAATGGGCCCGCCGTTTTCAAACACATCCAGCACGGTGCTTACCAAAAAACCGGCGTTCAGCGCCACGGCCTCGCCCGGCTCGAGGTAAACCTGCACCCCGTACTTTTCGCCAAAGGCCGAAACCAGCCGCACCAGCCTTTCCACATCGTACCCGGGGCGGGTAATGTGGTGCCCGCCGCCGAAATTCACCCACTGCATTTGGGGTAGAATATGGCCAAACTTTTCTTCCACCGCCGCCAGGGTAAGGGCTAGGGCGTCGCTGCCCTGCTCACACAGGGTGTGAAAATGCAGCCCGCTGATGCCCTTCAGCATGCCCGGCTCTACATGGGCGGCGGTTATGCCAAGGCGGCTGCCGGGGGCGCAGGGGTCGTACAGGGGGGTGGTTTGGGTGGAGCATTCGGGGTTGATGCGCAGGCCAAGCTGCTTGCCCGAGGCAAGGGCCTTTTGCCGGTACCGCTGCCACTGTGAGGCCGAGTTAAACACAACATGGTCGCAAATTTGCAGTATTTCGTCAAACTCTTCGGGGCGGTAAGCGGTGGAAAACACATGGGTTTCGCCCCCCATTTCCTCGCGGCCCAGCTTGGCCTCGTACAGGCCGCTGGCGGCGGTGCCCGCAAGGTAGCGGCCCATAAGCGGGTACAGCGAAAACCTGGAAAAGGCCTTTTGCGCCAGCAAAATTTTACAGCCCGCCCGGCGGGCCACCGTTTGCAGCAGCCGCAGGTTTTGCAAAAGCCGCGCCTCGTCCACAACATAAAAGGGGGTTTTCAGTGCATAGGCGTCAAAATTCATTCAGTCCACCAGTTGCGGAGCAAAATCTTCCACCCAGGGCAGGCCCCATTGGTTCAAAGCCCGCATGAAGGGGTCGGGGTCGAACTCTTCAATGTTGTACACCCCGGGCTTTGCCCAGGTGCCGTTCATTACCAGCATGGCGCCTATCATGGCGGGCACACCGGTGGTGTAGGAAATGGCCTGGCTGCCCACCTCCTGGTAGCAGGCCTCGTGGCTGCACACGTTGTACACATAGTAGGTTTTGGGCAGGCCGTTTTTAACGCCGGTAAAAATGCAGCCAATGTTGGTTTTGCCTTTGGTGCGGGGGCCCAGGGTTGCGGGGTCGGGCAAAACGGCTTTCAAAAATTGCAGCGGCACAATTTTTTGCCCGTTGAAATTGATGGGCTCAATGGAGGTCATGCCCACGTTTTCCAGGCACTTGAGGTGAGTGAGGTAGCTTTGCCCGAAGGTCATAAAAAAGCGGATGCGGCGAATGCCCCTGAGGTTCAGGGCAAGGCTTTCCAGCTCTTCGTGATGCAGCAGGTACATATCCTTTTCGCCAATTTGGGGGAAGTTGTACACCCGCTTCACCTCCATGGGGCGGGTTTCCACCCAGCCGCCGTTTTCCCAATAGCTGCCATTGGCGGTTACCTCGCGAATGTTGATTTCAGGGTTGAAATTGGTGGCAAAGGGGTAGCCGTGGTCGCCCGCGTTGGCGTCCAGAATGTCCAGCGTGTGAATTTCGTCGAAGTAGTGCTTTTGGGCGTAGGCCGAAAACACCCCGGTAACGCCGGGGTCGAACCCGCTGCCCAGCAGGGCGCAAATGCCCGCCTGTTTGAATTTTTCGCGGTAGGCCCACTGCCACTTGTACTCAAACTTCGCCGTGTCGAGCGGCTCGTAGTTGGCGGTGTCTACATAGTGGGTTTTGGTGGCAAGGCAGGCCTCCATAATGGAAAGGTCCTGGTAGGGCAGGGCCAGGTTCAGCACAACATTGGGCTGAAAGGCGGCAATCAGCTTTACCAGCTGCTGCACATCGTCGGCATTTACCCGGGCAGTATGAATTTTTGTTTTGCCGCCCTCCAGCTTGGCCTTTAAGGCGTCGCATTTTTCTTTGGTGCGGCTGGCAATCATAATTTCTTCGAATACTTCGCTGTTTTGGCAGCATTTGTGAATGGCGACGCTTGCAACGCCCCCGCAGCCTATGATCAGTGCTTTTCCCATGGTTATGCTCCTTTAAATGTCAGTAAAATTTCCCGCACAATTTTGCAGGCCGCCGCGGTGGAAGCACCGCTTGCATCGTACACCGGCGAAAGCTCGTTTACATCGCAGGCAACCACCCGCAGCTGCCGCAAAAGCAGCACCGCCTCCAGCAGCTCGGCAAACGACACGCCCCCCGGCTCGGGGGTGCCCGTGCCGGGAAAAACGGAGGGGTCGAGCACGTCGAGGTCCAGCGTAAAGTACACCGGGCGGCCCTGCAACTCTTTTACCGCCGCCGCAAACCCGTTAAGGGTAAAGGGGTGCAGGCGGGTGTTTTTTTTTGCAAATTCAAACTCCTGCTTTTCGCCGCTGCGTATGCCAAACTGGTAAAGGCCGCCGCTGCCCAGCCGCTGCCAAACCCGGTGCATAACCGTGGCGTGGGAGAGCTCTTCCCCCAAATAGCTGCTGCGCAGGTCGGCGTGGGCGTCGAACTGCACCACGCACAGGCCCGGGTATTTTTGCAGCGCGGCGCTTACGGCGGGCAGGGTAGCCAGGTGCTCGCCCCCCAGCATAAACGGGGTTTTGCCCGCCTGCAAAATATGCGCCGCGGCCCCGCCTATGGCGGCAAGCGCCTTTGGGGTGTTGCCAAAGGGCAGCTCCAAATCTCCGGCGTCGCACACCTTCAGCTCGGCAAGGTCGCGGTTTTGGTAGGGGGAATAGGTTTCAATGCCGAAGGATTCGCCCCGGATGGCCGAAGGGCCAAACCTTGCGCCCGGCCGGTAAGAGGTGGTGCCGTCGAAGGGAGCCCCAAACAGCACAATGTCCGCCTCTTCAAAGCTGCTTTCGCAGCCGAGGAAGGTGTGCACATTTTTATTCATCGTTTTCACACTCCTTCAAAACCTTTTCCACGTAGGTTGGTAGGCAAAAGGCGCCCCGGTGCAGGTTTGTGTTGTAGTACCGGGTTTCAAGGCCAAGGCTTTTCCAGCGGCTTGCCTTCAAATCTTTCACCGGGTGGCAGCGTTTGGCGGCAAAGCCGAACAGCCAGTGCCCCGAGGGGTAGGTGGGAATGTGGGCCTGGTACACCCGGCTGATGGGAAAGCTTTTTACAATGCGGGCGTGGGCCCGCTGCATGGCCAGGGCGTCGCCGCTGTAAAAGGGGCTTTCGTGCTGGTTCACCATAATGCCGTCCTCTTTCAGCGCCTTGTAGCAGCTGCCGTAAAACTCTTTGGTAAACAGGCCCTCGCCGGGGCCAAAGGGGTCGGTGGAATCTACAATAATAATGTCGTACAAGTTTTCGCAGGCGCGTATAAACCGCAGGCCGTCTTGGTAATGCACCGTAAGGCCGGGGTTGTTGAAGCCGCAGGCGGTGCCGGGCAAAAACTGCCTGCACACCTCCACCACCTGCCGGTCTATCTCCACAAGGTCTACCTGCAAGGGGGCGGGGTACTTGGCAAGCTCGCGCGCTATGCCGCCGTCGCCCGCGCCCACCACCAGCACCCTTTGGGGGGCGGGGTGCACCGCCATGGGCACATGCACCAGCATTTCGTGGTAAATAAACTCATCCCGCTCGGTCAGCATCATCAGGCCGTCCAGGGTTAAAAAGCGGCCGAACTCGGGCGATTCAAACACGTCGATGCGCTGGTACTCGCTTTGGCCGCTGTACAGCTGCCGATTAACCTTAATGGAAAACTTCACGTTTTCGGTGTGGTTTTCGCTGTACCAAAGTTCCACCTAGCCCTCCCCCTTCCACACATTCAGCCGGTTTACGGCCATATCCTCGGGCCCGGTAAGCTGGCAGCCCTTTTCCTTCGCGTACAAAATATATTCCACAATGTCCTGCGTTACCCGCTCGCCCGGGGCCAAAATGGGAATGCCCGGCGGGTAGCACATTACAAAGTCGCAGCAAATTTGCCCGGCTGCCGCCCGCAGCTCCACGCTTTGGCTTTGCGCATAAAACGCCTCGCGGGGGGGCAGGCAAACCTCGGGGCTGATGTATTCGTGCTTCATAAGCAAGCCTTTGCCCCGGCTGTGCAGGCGCTTAATTTCGGCCAGGGCGCCAATAAGCCGCTCGATGTTTTTGTGGCTGTCGCCCACCGAAACATAGGCCAGAATATTGCCAAGGTCGCCAAATTCAATTTGAATGTCGTATTCGTCGCGCAGAAGGTCGTACACCTCAATGCCCGCAAGGCCAATGTCGAGGGTGTTCACCGAAAGCTTGGTGGTGTCGAAATCGAAAATGCTGTCGCCGTTCACCAGCTCTTTGCCGTAGGCGTAATAGCCCCCCAGCCGCCCAATTTCCTGCCGGGCATAGGCGGCCAGCCGGTTTACCCGCTCGAAAATGGCTTTGCCGCCAAGGGCCATGTTGCGGTGGGAAATGTCCAGGCTGGAAATGAGCAGGTACGAGCCACTGGTGGTTTGGGTAAGGTTGATCATTTGCCGCACATGCCCGGCGTTTACGCCCGCCCCGCACAGCAAAATCGAGCTTTGGGTAAGCGAGCCGCCGGATTTGTGCATGCTTACCGCCGCCATGTCGGCCCCGGCGGCCATGGCGCTTTGGGGCAGGTTTTCGCCAAAATAAAAATGGGTGCCGTGGGCTTCGTCTGCCAGCACCAGCAGGTTGTGCCGGTGCGCCAGGGCCACAATTTCGTTTACATTCGAGCAGATGCCGTAATAGGTGGGGTTGTTCACCAAAATGGCCTTTGCGCCGGGGTTTTGGGCAATGGCCGCCTGCACGTCGGCCAGGCGCATACCCAGCGAAATGCCCAGCCGCCCGTGGGTTTGGGGGTTGATATACACAGGCACCGCGCCGCACAAAATAAGGGCGTTGATAACGCTGCGGTGCACGTTGCGGGGCAGAATAATTTTGTCTCCCTTTTGAACGGCGGCCAGTATCATGGCCTGCACCGAGGAGGTGGTGCCCCCCACCATAAAAAAG
>JBKEBR010000240.1:0-1536 GCA_047973285.1 Oscillospiraceae bacterium
CAAGCTCATTAAATGATGATTTGTATATTATATACCAACTAAGACGACTATATTTATGCATAATTTTAAATTTCTCATCTTTGAATAGATGAATTTTTTCTATTTTGCCGGTAAAACGCCTCAAAACCAAAACTGAGCCGTAAAACAGCCATATGCAAAATATGTTTTATTTCACCAATGGAACATAAATTGCCAAACGCAAAACCCATCAAAGCGGGCAGGGCATTGTGCGGCGGCACCCATTGGCCGGCTGTGGAATAAACCTGCCGGGCGCGGGGCACCATTGGCGGCAACACCAAGGAACCTCAAGCTTGCGGCATAAGCAAGTTTGAGGTTCCTCTTTTGGGCGGCGCAGCCATATTGCTTTGCGCCGCCGCATTATTTTCCGCCACAGGCGGTACCGTACCAATGGAAGAGCCAACCGGCTTTTCGCAGGCAGTGCCCCTATTAAAAAGGATGCCCGCCGCCTTTCAGCGCCGCAGGCCCGCCCGCATTGCCGCCGCGCCGGCAAAGGGTTTTGCCGGGTGGCCGCTAAAGCTTTTTCGAGGCCAGCACGATTTTCTGAACATCCTTCAAAATTTCTTCCACCGTGCGTTCGGTGTCGGTGAAAAAATTTTTATATTCCCCTGCCAGCCGGGTGTTAATGCGCAAAAAGCTGCCGTACAGGTGGTTGGTTAAAACAGGGCGCACCCGGGCCCCCTCGCCGCCGCGCATAAGCTTATACAGCCTTACATGCTGGCGGTACAGCACGCTGAACTGGCGGGTGGCAAGGTAATCCATTCGGCGGTAGCGCGAATAATGTACATCTAACTGCTGAATCATTTTCCACAATTTGTACTTGCCAATTTCTATCATACAAAGCTCGTGAAACTGCGAGTCCAGCCGGTAAAATTCGTTGTCGTCAACCCCAAATTCCAATTGCACCTTCTGCCGCTCCAGGTTTTCCGCAAGCTTTTCAAACACCGGCGAAAGCGGCATTTGGGCAAGGCGGGTCATGGCGCCTATTTCCACCTGAATGCGCATGTAGGTAATTTGCTCGGCAAGGTCCAGGTCTATCAGCGACACGTAGGTTCCTTTTTTGGGAATTACCTCCACAAGGCCTTCCATTTCCAGCTTTTTAATGGCCCCCCGCACCAGGGTGCGGGAAAGCCCAAACCGCCTTGCCAGCATATTTTCACTCAGCAGGCTGCCCGGCGCAAGCTTCAGGCTTAAAATTTCCTCCCGCAAAATTCGGTAAAGGGCTTCGTTGCCGGGTATGCCCAGGCTGCGTTCAAGCTGCTGCACCGCCTCTGCGCTCATTGTGTTGCGTTCTCCCTTCTTTAAGTTTTAACAGTTTTCTCTTTTGTGTGCTCCATTTGATAAATATTAAATTTGCACAATTTATTTGTTTAAATTTGTGCATGTATACAATTTTTGGCTTTTGCCGGCCGCCAAAGCCGCCGCAATACCGCAAAAGGCTGCACAAGGGCCGGGCAAGCCACCAAAGAATACGGCAATTTTAGAATAATTCTCCATAAAATTGTACCCTATTTGTGC
>JBKEBR010000241.1:0-2248 GCA_047973285.1 Oscillospiraceae bacterium
GCTGGCCATGGAAATGTTTTTGGACTAACCAGCCTCTGCGGCGGGAAACTACGCGAAAGAAAATGAAACATTAGCGGGCGCACTGGGAACGGCGAAATCTGCGTGGTCTAATTTTCTTTCAGGTGCTGGTGATGTGGATTCTTTGGTGGATTCTCTTTCAAACGCCGCCGAGGTAGTGCTAACAAATGTAAGCAGTTTGCTGCCGCGCCTTGCAACCGGGCTTTCGCAGCTGGTGCAGCAATTAATACCGCAAATACCGCCAATTTTGAATGAACTGCTGCCGGTGCTGATAAACAGCGCAACAACATTGCTGGGGGGCCTTATGGGTGCGCTGCCGGGGTTATTGTCGGCGGTGGCAAATGTTTTGCCGGTGGCAATAAGCGCCATTCTATCACTACTGCCGGAATTTATGAACGCGGGCATGGAAATAGCAACCGCCTTTATTTTAGCGATTGTGCAAGCGTTGCCAACATTAATTCCTGCCGCCATAGAAGCGTTGGGACAAATGATTACCGCATTTTTAGACAATGTGCCAATGCTTATTGATGCGGCCTTGCAGTTAATTACCGGGTTTGCCGATGGGTTAATTGCGGCTATCCCGGTAATCGTGGAGGTACTGCCACAAATTATAAATGGGCTGGTTACTGCGCTGCTGGAATCGTTGCCCATTATCATGCAGGCAGGCATTGACCTTTTAACGGCGCTTGTCGGTGCCCTGCCCACAATTATTTCGGCCATTATGGCAGCAATCCCCATGATTATAACCGGGATTGTAACGGCCCTTACAGAAAACTTGCCGATTATTGTTCAAACAGGGTTTGATTTGCTGGTGGCTTTGGTTCAGGCGCTACCGGAAATCATTGTTACCCTTGTAAGTTTTATGCCGCAAATTATTACCAGTGTTGTAAGTGCATTGGTTTCGAACATCGACAAAATAATTCTTGCCGGTGTGCAGCTATTTGTGGCATTAATTCAAAATCTGCCGGTTATCATAATTGAAATAATTAAAGCGGTGCCGCAAATTGTCGATGGCATTATTTCGGCATTTACCGCATTATTTCCCAAAATTGTAAACATCGGCACGGATATGATAAAAGGCGTATGGCAAGGTATTTCAGATGCCGGGGAATGGCTGTGGCAGCAAATTTCGGGCTTTTTTGGCGGTATTCTTGACCGCATAAAGGGCTTTTTTGGCATTCATTCGCCGTCAACCGTATTTGCATCAATAGGCGATTTCCTGATGTATGGCCTTGGGGGCGGTATCAACCGTTCTGCCGCGTTTGTTATGGCTGCGGTACAAACTGTTGCCGATGGTGTGCTTGATGGTATCAACGGCCTTGCAGGCATGGCGGCTAATGCCGCAGAAGATATACTAGGCACACCAATTGCCATTGATGCGACCTTGAACGCAGTAAGACCCCAAAGCGGGCATGAAGAAGAAGGCGCGGACGATGACAACAACCCGCCCAAAATCGTGAATAATTACAACATTGAAGTGCCAGGCAGCGAAAAAGCATCGCCTGCCGAAAATGGGGAAGCCCTACGGAAAACGCTTAAAGAAATTGCAGAAGGGTTTTAGCCTATGACAATAAAGAATTTAGACACGGGGAAAAGCGTTATATTTGGCGACCTGTTTTTGCTGTCAAAGGTGGACTGGGGCAATGCCCCAGCCACCCACAGCAAAACGAAGGGAAATGAACAAATAGGCTCAAGCATCGACAACACAAGCCTTGAAAGCCGCACTATTACCATAGTGGGCTATATCAATATGAGGGGCGCAAAAGGGATGGAAAGCCAGAAACAAAAAATTTCTTCGTTGGTGAATCCATTCCAGCGTTTGCAAGTTTCCACAGGCAGCCGAAAAATCACAGGGAAACCGACTACAACCATAAAAGAATCGACAGACCGAAAAGACAACAACAGCAATTTATTTAAATTCACTTTTTCTTTACTGTGCGCCTACCCATTGTTTGAATTATTGCAAGAATTGCGCGATGATATTGCAATTTGGATGGGCGGTTTTGAATTTCCGTTATGTATCGACGAAGAAGAAGGAATTGAATTTTCAATTCGCACGATGGAATTAATTGCCACCGTTGAAAATGCCGGAGATGTGCCGCTGGGCATGGTTATTCGCTTTTCTGCCACCGGCACGGTGGAAAATCCATCAATCACCAATATTAATACCCGCGAATACATTGCGTTAAATTTTACAATGCAAGCGGGGGATGTGATAACCGTAAACACA
>JBKEBR010000242.1:0-6645 GCA_047973285.1 Oscillospiraceae bacterium
AGAAGGAGATTCGGCCCTTGGCGCTGTAAAAACCAGCCGCGACTCGGAGTACCAGGCCATTATGCCCATTCGCGGGAAAATATTGAATTGCCTGAAAGCAGACTATAACCGCATTTTTAAATCCGAAATTATTACAGACCTCATCAAAGTATTGGGCTGCGGCGTAGAGCTTGGGGGCAAGGGGCGCAAAGACCTTGCGACCTTTGACATAAATTCCTTGCGCTGGAACAAGGTTATTATTTGCACTGATGCCGACGTGGACGGCTTCCAAATACGCACCTTGGTGCTAACCATGATTTACCGCCTGGTGCCAACCCTTATTAAAGAGGGATATGTGTATATTGCGGAAAGCCCCCTCTATGAAATTACAACCAAAAAGAAAACCTATTTCGCCTACAATGAAATGGAAAAAGCGGAAATTTTAAAACGGATAGGGGACGAGAAATACACCCTTCAGCGCAGCAAGGGCCTTGGCGAAAACGACCCCGAAATGATGTGGCTTACCACCATGAACCCCGAAACCCGCAGGCTTATCAAGGTTACACCGGAAGAGTCGGAGCGTACGGCAGAGGTGTTTGACCTTCTGCTGGGAGATAATTTGGCCGGGCGCAAAGAGCATATTGCCAACCATGGTTACGAATACCTGGACGAGCTGGATGTAAGTTGACAGCTATCGTTTTCTGGCGGCGGAAATTTATGATACTGCAGGAGGAGCCTTTCTTTGGCTAGAAAAAAACAACCGGAAAAAAGTAAAAAGCGCCCCGAGCGCCCACAGCTTGGCGACCATGTGGAAATTCAGGACGCAGGGGTTGTAATGGAAACCGGCATTACCCAAACCCTGGAAGAAAACTATATGCCCTACGCCATGAGCGTTATTGTTTCGCGCGCGCTGCCCGAAATTGACGGGTTTAAACCGGCCCACCGCAAACTGCTGTACACCATGTACGATATGGGGCTTTTGAAAGGCGGGCGTACCAAATCGGCCAATATTGTGGGGGCCACCATGCACCTTAACCCGCATGGCGATGCTGCCATTTACGACACCATGGTGCGCATGGCCCGCAGCAATGAAAGCCTGTTGGTTCCCTTTGTGGATTCGAAAGGAAACTTTGGCAAGGCCTACAGCCGGGATATGGCCTGCGCCGCATCGCGCTATACCGAAGCCAAGTTGGACGCGGTCTGCGATGAGCTGTTTCGCGATATTGATAAGGAAACGGTAGATTTTGTAGAAAATTACGATGCCACTACCACCGAGCCGACACTGCTGCCGGTGTCTTTTCCCACAATTTTGGCAAACAGCACGCTTGGCATTGCGGTGGGTATGGCTTCCAACATTTGTTCTTTCAATTTGGCGGAATTGTGCGACACTACAATTGAATTATTGAAAGACAAAAACCATACCATAAAGTCTACATTGCTTGCGCCGGATTTCCCCGGCGGCGGGTACCTTTTGTACGATGAAAAAAGCCTGGAAACCATTTATGAAACCGGCCGCGGCGGCATAAAAGTGCGGGCCAAGTGGCAATACGAGCCGGAGGGGAATTTAATAGAAGTTACCGAAATTCCCCCCACCACAACGGTGGAAGCCATTATGGACAAGGTTTCAGAGCTTGTGAGAGCGGGCCGGGTAAAAGAAATAAGCGACATGCGGGACGAAACCGACCTGAACGGCCTGAAGCTGACCATGGACCTGAAACGGGGGCAGGTTGCTGAAAAGGTAATGGCAAAGCTGTTTAAGCTTACCCCGCTGGAAGACAGCTTTTCCTGCAATTTCAATATTCTTGTGGGCGGCATGCCCCGGGTAATGGGCGTGCGTGAAATTCTGGAGGAATGGGCGGCTTTCAGAACAGAGTGTGTGCGCCGCCGCGTAAGCTTTGAATTGGCGGGCAAGCAAAAAAGGCTGCACCTTTTGAAGGGCCTTGCCGCTATTTTGCTGGACATCGATAAAGCGGTAAAAATTGTGCGTGAAACCGAGGCGGACTCAGAGGTAATTCCCAACCTGATGATCGGCTTCGGCATTGACCAGATACAGGCCGAATATGTGGCGGAAATACGCCTTCGCCACCTGAACAGGGAATATATTTTAAAGAGAACGGAAGAAATTAACGACCTTGAAAAGGCCATTGGTGAATTGCAGGATATTTTGAAAAGCCCCGCAAAGGTAAAAAATGTTATTGTGGAAGAACTGGCGGAAGTGAAAAAGAAATATGCCCAGCCCCTCAAAACAGAAATTCTTTACAGCGTGGAAGAAGAAGAGGAAGAGTTTGAAGAAAGCACCCTCGCAGATTACCCTGTTGTAGTATTTTTTACCAAAGAGGGCTATTTTAAAAAGATTACCCCCCAGTCTTTAAGAATGAGCGGGGAGCAAAAGCTGAAGGATGGCGATGCCGTTGTTGTGCAGGCGGAAAGCCACAACACGGCGGAGGTTTTGTTTTTCACAAACCGGCACCAGGTTTATAAATGCCGTATTGGAGATTTTGAAGACGGCAAAGCAAGCGTGATAGGGGAATACCTGCCCGCCCGCCTTGCCATGGACGAGGGTGAGCTACCTGTTTGTATGGTAATAAGTGATGATTATAAGGGCTTTGTATTGTTTATATTCCAAAATGGGAAGGCCGCAAGGGTGCCGCTGGAAAGCTATGCGACCAAGCAAAACCGCCGCAAACTGATCAATGCCTATAGCGACAAAGCACCTCTTGTTTGGATGGATTCTTTTACGCAGGAAGATGAAATTTCCATTCAAACAACGGCGGGCCGCATGCTTTTGGTTTCTACGGCTCAAATTCCCGCCAAAACAACCAAAAACACGGCGGGGGTAAATGCCATTACGCTGAAAAAGGGGCAAAGCATTAAAGAGGTGCAACGGGCCGCGGCCCTGAAAATTACCGACCCGCACCGCTACCGTGTGCGCAGCCTGCCTGCCGTGGGCGCATTGCTGAGGGCGGAGGATATTTCCCACCAAATTGCCTTCGAAGAAACCTGACGGCCTCAGGGTTTTAAGCAAAAATAGTTTGCTTTTTATAGGCTGCTGTGGTACAATTAGCGTGCAAATCTACGGAGGTGTACAGATGAGCTATTGGGAAATTGCGGCAGGTATTGCCCTTATTATTTCTTGCATTTTTGTAATTGGCATTGTGCTATCGCAAGACGCCAAAGGGCAGGGCCTTTCAAGCGTTATTACAGGTACTTCCATGATGTCGGAAGAATCCCGCTCCCGTTCAAAAGAAGCACGCCAGGTTAGAATAACCCGCGTTGCCGGAATAATCTTTTTTGTTCTTGCGGTTGCAGTTAATGTAATAAGCGCTTTCGTAAAGTAAATGGTTTTTAAAATGCGCCTTGGAATGAAAATTTCAAGGCGCATTTTACTTAAACGGAACTGTTACAGGAGTAATAAATATGTCTTTGCAAAAACAAATTCTACAAAGCCTTAAAATGGGGCCGCTGACCATAAAGCAAATAAAAGCCCTAGTTAAGGCCGATTCGAGAAAAATTGAAAAAGCACTGAAAAAACTTTCCCTCGCAAACGAAATAAAGCTTGGGCCGAAGGGCTATGAACAAATTGTAAAAAAGGGAAGGGCGGCTCCCGCAAAAAACACCGGGGAAACCGTTCTGTGCAAATTTGTAAAATTGGGGCGCACCTTCGGGTTTGCCCAGCCGCTGGACGGCAGCGGAGATGTTTTTATTCCGGGCAAGGGCCTTAACGGCGCCATGCCGGGGGATAAGGTACAGGTTTCTCTTTTCGCAAAACCGCGCGTTCCCGGCAGCAGGGAAGGGGCGGTTGTTTCGGTGGAAGAGCCCTACAACCGCGTGGTGGGAACCATACAAACCGACGGGAAAAGGCTGTACATTGTGCCCGACAATGCCCGGGAAACAGCCATTTTTATAAAAAAGAACCAGGCAGGCGGCCTTAAGCCGGGCGAAAAGGTGGGCGCCGAAATTATTGAGCGGGGCCCGCAGCACGAGAACCACCGCGCCAAGGTTGTGCTGCGCTTCGGTATGGGAGATTCCGCCAAAGAGGCGGCCGAGGCAATTATCTATGCCGCCGGCTTGGAGCCCGCCTTTCCGCCGGAGGTGCTGGCAGAAGCGGTGCAGGCCCCGCCCGTTGTGGCGGCCGGGCAGGCCGAAGGCTGCAAAGATTTGAGAAGAGCGGTTGTTTTTACCATTGATTCGGCTTCCACCAAAGACATTGACGACGCCATAAGTGCGAAAAAAACAAAAACAGGCTACGAGCTTGGGGTGCATATTGCCGACGTGAGCCACTATGTGCGCCCAAAATCTTTGCTGGATGCCGAAGCATTTAAACGCGGAACGTCTGTTTATTATGCCGAAAGCGTTATTCCCATGCTGCCGCAAAAGCTTTCCAACGGAATTTGCAGCCTGAATGAAAAGGAAGACCGCCTGGCCTTTTCTTGCCTTATGAAGCTGGACAACAATGCTGTGGTAAAAAGCTATTCATTTGAAAAATCAATTATTAAAAGTAAGGTAAAAGGAGTTTACAGCGAAATTAACGACCTTTTTGACAAGGGGAAGCAAAGCCCCTATTCCCCTAAATATACGGCCATTTTGGGCAACCTTGAGGTTATCAGGGAAATTTACCAAAAGCTTTCGCTTCTTCGGGAGCAGCGCGGCAGCCTTGAAATTGATACCGATGAAGCAAAACTGGTTATTGATGACAAAGGCCTGTGTGTGGGGGTTGAAAAGCACGTGCGGGGCGACGCCGAAAAGATGATAGAAGAATTTATGTTGCTGGCAAATTCTTCTGCGGCAAACCTGGCAACGGCGGCGGGTATTCCGTTTGTTTACCGCGTGCATGAAAAACCAATGGAAGACAGGGCCGAACAATTAAAGCTGATGCTGAAGGCGGCCGGAATAGACTTTTCTTTTAAAGCCGGTGTGCCAACCCAGCAGGAGCTTGGCGTTTTGCTGAACCAAACGCGGGGTACAGGCATTGCACGGTTTGTGCATACAGCCGTATTGCGCAGCATGGCCAAGGCTAAATACGAGCCTTTGGCCAAGGGGCACTACGGCCTTGCCCTGGAGGATTATGCCCATTTCACCTCCCCAATACGCCGCTACCCCGACCTTGCCATTCACCGCATTTTAACGGATGTAGTTTCGGGTGTGCCAAAAAAAGAATTGCAGAAAAGGTATAAGAATTTTGCAGACACCGCTTCTTTGCATTCGTCGGAAGCAGAGCTTACGGCCCAGCGGGTAGAGCGCAGCTGCGACAGCAGCTATAAAGCGGAATATATGCGCCAATTTATTGGCGAAACCTTCTCCGGCATTATTTCTTCGGTAACCCAATTCGGGGTATACGTTGAATTGCCCAATACGGTAGAGGGGATGGTACATGTTTCCCGCCTTGCCGGCGACCATTTCGATTTAACGGAAGGGGTGGCGCTTACAAACCCGGGAACGGGTGTTTCATACCGCATTGGCGACGGGCTTACCGTGGTTCTTGTAGGGGTGGATATTGCCCAGGGGCACATCGATTTTGACCTGGAAAACCATTTTCCTGCGGCCTCAAATGCTGTTCCCGGCAAGGCAAATTCTTGAAATTCGTTGAAAATATAGGTTTATTTGCGAGTTCAAGGCAGAACGAATAAAATATGGTGGGAATGGCCGCTGCCATAAAGGGCGGTTGCCGTTCCCACAACAAATAGTACAGGTGATAGAATGACGCTCTCAAAGTTTATGAGCCGTTACCGCAAAACCATTCTGATTATTTTTGATATTATTGTTATTTCGCTGGCCTATGGTTCTTCCTGGATTCTTATTCAAGGCCGTGTGGACATGCAGTACTATATGCCCATTCTCATTTCCAGCTGCTTTTATTTTGTTTGCTGCTACGAAATTGTATATGGCTTACTGGGAATGTACGACAGCCTTTGGCGGTATGCGGAAGTGGTGGAGTTCTTTCGCCTTGCCGTTGCCGCCGTAATTGCGGTGGTTTTGTTTTTGGCGGGGTCTATTTTAATTTTCCGCGTACGCCACATTCCCATTGCGGTGTATATTTTAAGCGCCATGTTTGCTACCTCTCTCACCATGTATTCCCGCCTTACCTACCGTATGTACCGCAATACCAAGCTTCAAAAGCATGGGCGCAAGGCGCGGCGCGTTATGGTAATTGGCGCGGGTGAGGCCGCCGCTACCCTTATGTATGAGCAGAACAAAGACCCCGACACAGAGATGAACATTATTTGTGTTGTAGACGATGCCCCCGAAAAGGTGGGGCGCTACATGCTGGGCATTCAAATTATGGGCACCACAGAAGATATTCCCGAGCTTGTAGAACAGTGCGAAATTGAAACCATTGTTCTGGCAATACCAACCATCGACGAAGAAAACAGAAAACGCATTTTGGCGCTTTGCTCTCAAACAAAGTGCAACCTTCGCATTTTGCCCAACCTGCGCCAGATGATGAGCGATGGGGGAGATCTTTCTTCCCGTATTCGCGATGTGCGTGTTGAAGATTTGCTGGGCCGCGATACGGTAGATTTAAGCTGCCTTTCCACCGGCCTTTTAAAGGACAAAGTGGTTTTGGTAACCGGGGGCGGCGGCTCCATTGGGTCTGAGCTATGCCGCCAAATTGCCACCTACAAGCCGAAACAGCTTGTTATTGTGGATATTTATGAAAACAATGCT
>JBKEBR010000243.1:0-4517 GCA_047973285.1 Oscillospiraceae bacterium
GTGCGCAAATGGAACGGCCGCAAAGACCCTTTTCTGTACACCCTCCGCGCTGAATTGTGGGCGGCTGGCGGCCCCATTGATGAAGTAACAACACGGTTTGGCTGCCGTGAATTCAGCATTGATAAAGACAAAGGGTTCTTTCTCAACGGGGCCTCCTACCCGCTGCGGGGCGTGTCGCGCCATCAAGACTATCAGGGGGTGGGCAATGCCATTACCCGCGAAATGATGCAGACGGATATGGCGCTTCTCAAAGACCTTGGGGCCAACACCGTTCGCCTTGCCCATTATCAGCACGACCAGTTTTTTTATGATTTGTGCGATGAAGTAGGTATTGTGGTGTGGGCCGAGATCCCCTATATCACCGAGCACATGCAGGAAGCAAACGAAAATACCGCCAGCCAGCTTACCGAGTTGATCACCCAAAACTACAACCACCCCAGCATTGTTTGCTGGGGGCTGTCGAATGAAATTACAGCGGTGGGCGGTTACCGCGAAGAGATATTGGAAAACCATGTAAAATTGAATGAACTGGCCCACCGGCTGGACGCCACCCGCCCTACCGTAACGGCAAACGTATTTATGCTGGAGGTGGACAGCCCCATACTGGAAGTTCCGGATATTTTATCGTACAACCTGTATTTTGGTTGGTATGTTGGAAATGTGGAGGGAAACGACGAATGGTTTGCCGATTTCCGCAAAAAGAACCCGGGCACGGTAATAGGGCTTTCAGAGTATGGCGCCGACGCCAACCCCCAATACCAAACGGCCAACCCCGAGCGCAGCGATTATACCGAGCAGTACCAGGCCGTTTACCACGAGCACATGCTGAAGCTGTTTGACGAAAACCCCTATATTTGGGCCACCCACGTTTGGAATATGTTCGACTTTGGGGCGGATGGCCGCAACGAAGGCGGAAAGCATGGCCAAAACCAAAAGGGCTTAATCACGTTTGACCGCCAAATAAAAAAGGACGCATATTTTGCCTACAAGGCCCATTGGTCGAAAGAGCCCTTTGTGCATGTGTGCGGCCGCCGCTATGTGGATAGGGCAGAGGAGATTACCTGCGTTAAAGTGTATTCCAACCAGCGGCAGGTGTCGTTGTTCTGCGATGGGCAGCTGGTTGGTGAGAAGGAAGGCCAATATGTATTTTCCTTTGATGTTCCCATTCAAGGCCAGCACACCATTGAAGCCAAATGCGGTGCATGCAGCGACACAATTACAATAAAACACGTCAAGCAGGAAAACCCCACTTACAAATATGTGGGCACCAACCTTCAAAACTGGTTTGAAGAGGGCGAACTGCAATTCCCGGAGGGGTATTATTCCATCAAAGACAAAATGGGCGATATAAAAAGCTGCCCCGAGGGCGCTGCACTGGTTAAGCAGTTGATGGATGCCATTACGGCGAAACGCGGCGATGTGGCACAGGGCATTAAAATGAATGACATGATGATAAAGATGATGGACGCCATGACGCTGGAAAGTGCGCTGCGCCAGGGTGGCGATGCCGTTGCGCCGCAGGTGGTGCTGCAAATGAACCAGGCGCTGAACCAGATCGCCAAAACAAAGGCCTGATACGGAGGAACCTCGAATGGCCAACCCAACCTTTTCAATTATTGGCGCCGGCAACATGGCTGTCTCCATGGCAATGGCGGCCAACGGCAGCCGAAGCAGCCTTACGCCATACGCCATTGCCTCTGCCAGCAACCCCGGCAATGCAGGCGCTTTGTGCAAACAATTCGGGTTTCAAAAGGCGTATGCCTCGTATGAAGAGCTGCTTTCAGATTCCAATGTGGAACTGGTTTATGTTTCAACGCTCATTGGCCAGCATTACGAGCATGTAAAGCAATGCCTTGCGCATGGAAAGCATGTTCTTTGCGAAAAAACGTTCACCATGAATGCACAGCAAGCGGAAGAATTGGTGGAAATGGCCGCAAACCGAAAGCTGTTTCTGGGGGAGGCCATGTGGACCCGCTTTCTGCCCTTTGTTGCCGCCGCAAAGCGGGTAATTAACAGCGGTGAAATTGGGGCCATTACAGAAATAACTACCAATATTGGCCGGCCCAGCCTAAACAGCTTTCGCCATACAAACGCCGAAATGGGCGGGGGCGCTCTGCTGGACAGAGGAATTTATGCAGTAACCTTTGCCGAGCTGTTTCTGGGAAAAGAGAATGAAAGCATTAGCACCTATGCCGAAATAGAAAATAGGGTAGATCTGGAAAACTCTATTGCCATCACCTATCAAAATGGCGCGGTTTCCAAACTGAAATCGAGCATTAAAAACATGTTGGGGTTTCATGCGGTAATTAGTGGCACCAAAGGCCGGTTGGACTTCCCCATTTTTTGGGCTGCCCAACAATTCACCATAACCACCGGGGCCGGGCAAAAAGAAGTTGCGCTGCCGTTCGAAGTGAACGGGTATGAATATGAGCTGCGTGCGGCTGCCGCGGCCATTGCGCAAAACAAAAACCAGTTCGATGAATTTCCATGGGCCGACACGCTGCGCATAATGCACCTTTTGGACTGGCTGCGGGCAGAATGGAACCGAAAATAGAATGGGGTGGTGTATTATGATCTCCGGCCTTGGCCATGTGGCTGTTGTAGTGAAAAACTTGGCGGCAAGCCTTTCGTTTTATACAGAAACACTGGAATTAAAAGAGGCGTTCCGCATTGACCAACAAGACGGCTCGCCGTTTATAGTATATTTGTATATTGCACCGGGCCAGTTTATCGAGCTATTTGCAATGGGGAATGAAACGATTGAAAGAAAACCCACTACGGTGGGGCTGTACCATATCTGCCTGACTGTAAAAAATGTGGAACAGGCCTACCAAAGCATGCTGCAAAAAAATGCCCCCATAGATTCCGCCATATCGGAAGGCCGGGCAAAGTGCAAACAGTTCTGGACACACGACCCAGACGGAAACGCCATTGAAATTATGGAACTTCCCCCCGAGTCGCTTCATGTACAGGCCCCAAAACGCTTTGCGGAAATAGAACTTAACAATATGTAGTTGAGCAGCCTTTTAATCTGTTGCCGTTAAAAGTTGGTGAAGTAGGGTAAATCTTATGTTTATCTGCAGCTAGTCAACAATTACACTATCTCACAATTTATTGTTACCCCAATATTGGCTAGCCTACTCGAGTATCAACGTAAGTGATATTATTATCCGCTAAGCTATATCCGGAATATCGGCCGCAAAATTGCGGTTTGGAATATTAAGTGATTCAAGTTAAAGCCAGAGGTGAAGACGGACTTCTTGCGAGGTAAACCGGAACATGCTGGCCCGCCTGGAGCAGCGCCTTGCAGAGGGGCGGGGCAAAAGGCTGATAGCCGTAACCCGCATGGTGGGCCACCCGGCGTTTGTTGTGCCGGAAACCCGCCCCAATTGGGATTATTTCAACGCCTTTTTGGGCAGCGCCCGGTACGGGCCGCTTTACCAAAAATACGAGGTGGAATACGCCATTATAGGGCATGTGCACTTTCGGAATGGAAATGTGTGAAATTGGAAAACTGCATAGCGAATCTGCTTTTGCCTGCTTATTGGTTTCATGTACATGTCCGACTAAGAGTCTTGTCAAACATTAAAAGGACGTATAAAATCAATGTTAGGAGACGATAAAGATGGCTGGAAAAAGATGCAACGCTTAAAATAGCACATCAACGCTTAAGTGTTTTGGAACTTTCAGAAACGCTGGGTAATATTTTAGAAGCCTGTCGTCGTAGAGACATGGACAGAACCAGCTTTTATGAGTGAAAACGTCGATTTCAAACGCATGGATTTGAGGGTTTAAAAGATTTGCCACCGATTCCCAAAAGTCGGCCCAATTAAACAAGTGCAGAGAACGAAGAGAAAGTGCTTGCCTGTAGCCTTGAGCACTCCTCTTGGGTGTGTGTCAAGCTTTCGGACTTTTTGAAGTTGCAGGGTTTATCGATCAGTTCTCCAACCATTCAGAAAATCCTGACCCGGGGTCAGTGTTAAAATATAGGACAATTTGGTAAGATACAACTAAGAAAACGAGCTTATCAAAATGTCAGCAGAACGTCGTAAATTTGATGAAGAATTCAAGAAGCGGGCGGTTCGCTTAAGCTATAGCAGCGAGCGTCTTGTAACCGAGATTGCCAAGAGCCTTGGCATCAGTCCTAACCGTATTTACCACTGGCGCAAGAAATATATCCCGGATGGCGATAAGACGCAGCTGGCCAAGCAGCAGGAGGATCTGAGCGAGCTTCGCAGTCGCATTGCCGAGCTTGAGGAGGAGAACTACATCCTAAAAAAAGCTTCGGCCTTCTTCGCCAAAAATCAAAAGTAAGCAAGGCAGACTGTTATCTCCTCATGGAGCAGGAATCCCAATATGCCAAAGCGAAGTGGGTCTTAAATTTAGGCGTATCAGCCTCGGGCTACTATACCTGGGTCCAGGAAAAAGAGCGGCGTCAGCAAGCTCAGCAACGATTGGAGGACCTCGTGATTCGTATTTTTACGGCGGGAGAAGGCACTTACGGTGTTGATCGAATA
>JBKEBR010000244.1:0-14573 GCA_047973285.1 Oscillospiraceae bacterium
GCCGGTTTTTTGGGCAGGCCCGGCATGGTCATAATGTTGCCGGCCACCGCCACCACAAACCCGGCCCCTGCCGAAAGGCGCACCTCCCGCACGGTTACGGTAAAGCCCTCGGGTGCGGCCAGCAGGGCGGGGTTGTCGCTAAAGGAATACTGGGTTTTGGCAATGCATACCGGCAGGGTGCCATACCCCATTTGCTGGTACTGTGCCATCTGCTTTTCGGCGGCGGGGGCAAACTGTACCTCCTTTGCGCGGTAAATGCGGCGGCAAACTGCCGCTACCTTTTCGACAAGGGGCAGCGCATCGGGGTAGCTGAATATAGGGGCTACCGGCCCGTGGGCAGCCGCCAGCACCGCGCGGGCCAGCTCTTCGCCGCCGGCGCCCCCCTTGGCAAATACCTCGCTCAGGGCACAGGGCACGCCCCATTCGGCACAAAGCTGCCGCAGGCAGGCGTGTTCCTCGGGTGAATCGGTGGGAAAAGCGTTTACCGCCACCACCACCGGCAGCCCAAAGCTGCGCATATTTTCAATATGGCGCCGCAAGTTGGCGGCCCCGGCCTTTAAAAGGGGTACGCTGGGCACCGAAAGCTCTTCTTTGGCGCAGCCGCCGTGGTGCTTAAGCGCGCGCACCGTTGCCACCACCACCGCCGCCGCAGGCTGCAGCCCTGAAAGCCGGCATTTAATATCCAAAAATTTTTCAGCCCCAAGGTCTGCCCCAAAGCCCGCCTCGGTTACCATATAGTCTGCCAATTTGGCGGCAAGGCGGGTGGCAATTACGCTGTTGCAGCCATGGGCAATGTTGGCAAAGGGGCCCCCGTGTACAAGGGCGGGGGTTCCCTCCAGGGTTTGCACAAGGTTTGGGTCAAACGCGTCCTTTAAAAGGGCGGCCATGGCGCCCGCGGCCCCCACCTGCCCGGCAGTTACCGGCTGGTCGGCATAGGTATACCCCACCACAATACGGGCAAGGCGCTCCTTTAAGTCGGCAAGGTCGGTGGCCAGGCAAAAAATGGCCATTACCTCGCTGGCTACGGTGATGTCAAACCCATCCTCCCGGGGGGTGCCATTGGCCTTGCCCCCAAGGCCGTCGGCAACAAAGCGCAGCTGGCGGTCGTTCATATCCATACAGCGCTTCCAGGTAACCCGGCGGGGGTCTATGTTCAGCTCGTTCCCCTGAAAAATGTGGTTATCCACCATGGCGGCCAACAGGTTGTTCGCCGTGCCAATGGCGTGCAAATCTCCGGTAAAGTGCAGGTTTATTTCCTCCATGGGCACAACCTGGGCGTAGCCACCGCCCGCGGCGCCCCCCTTTATGCCAAAAACCGGGCCAAGGCTGGGCTCCCGCAGGGCAAGAATGGTTTTTTCGCCAAGGCGGCTCAGCGCGTCTGCCAGGCCTATTGAGGTGGTGGTTTTTCCCTCGCCCGCGGGCGTGGGGCTTATGGCGGTTACCAAAATTATTTTTCCATCGGGCTTTTCCCCCCACTGCCGTACCAGCCGGTGGTCACTTTTTGCTGTGTATTTTCCATACAGGGCAACCTTCTGCCCGGGAATTCCCGCCCTCTGCGCTATCTCCTGTATGGGCAAAAGGGTTGCTTGCTGGGCAATTTCAATATCTGTTTTCATGGTGTGGTCCCTTTCGGCAAAAGGTATTTGGCGTGGCTGTATTTGTTCTTTGTTTTTTCTTTGGTTTTCAGGGCTGTGCCGGGGCCGCCTCCGGGTCTTTGCAAACATCCACCCAGGTGCCCCCTGTGTATTCGGCAAAATGGGCCACCTCTACCTTTACGGCGCTGTCCCTTGTGCCAGCCGCCGGGTATACCTCGGTGTATTTTTTCAGCGATTCATCTAGGTACACCGCTACCCCGCCGGGCAGGGCAAAAGGGCAAACACCCCCCACGGGAAAGCCTGTTTCGGCCAGGGTTTCCTCCGCGCTCAGCATTTTCGCCTTGGTGTGAAATGTCTCTTTGAACTTGTGGTTGTCTATGCGGGCGGTGCCCATGGCAACCAAAACCCCCACTCCTTCGGGCAGGCGCACGGCAAGACTTTTGGCAATTTGCCCGTCCTCTACCCCCAAAACCTCTGCCGCTTTTTGAACGGTAGAGGTATCTGCCCCGGTAAAAAGGGCTTTCAAGGGCAGGTTTTTTTCTTCAAAATAGCGAACAACAGGGTTCTCCACAGTAAAAAACACCTCTTTTACAAAAAGTTATCACATAATTGTTACTTAATAATAGTATCAAATGCTGCGGTGCAAAACAAGCCGAAAAGCACTTCGCCCTGCCGGCTTTATTTGACTGTTTGCCCCAAAAGCGGTAGGATTAGAAAGATTGAATGTTCATATTTCGTTCATATTCTGGTTTTTTGCCTATTCAGCGCAGACAGCGCCAATAATAAACTGAGGTATCTTATTTTATGAAAATTCAGCTCATTGCCGATTCCTGCTGCGACGTAACCCCCGCCATGCGCAATACTCTGCGCCTGCAAAACGCCCCCCTTAAAATTACGGTTGGGGGCAAAAACCATTATACTGACGACGGCACCATTAAAATTAAAACCCTGCTGGCCGATATGAAGGAAAGCAAAATGCCCATTGCCACCGCGGCCCCCTCCCCCGAAGACTACGCCAGCCTGATGCGCGAAAGCGAAGCGGCGGTGGTGGTTACCCTTTCGTGCCACCTTTCGGGCAGCTACAACGCGGCGGTTTCCGCCCGCGATATTGTGCTGGAGGAAACCCCCGACAAGCCAATTCTGGTGTTCGATTCCAAAAGTGCCTCCGCGGGCGAGCTGCGCCTTGTTTTGTTTATTGCGGGCCTCATTGCCGAGGGGGCCGGTATGCAGGACCTTGCCCGGCAGGTGCCCCCTTTTATAAAAGGCATGCGCACCTACTTTGTTTTGGAGGATTTGAGCAACCTTGTTAAAAATGGGCGCATCCCCAAGGTGGCAGGGCTGCTTGGCAGCATGCTGATGCTGCGCCCCATTATGGGCGAAAACGGCGATGGCGAAATTATAAGCCTTGAAAAAATACGGGGCACCCAAAAGGCCCTGGCCCGCCTTGTGGAAATATTGGCCGAAACCACCCTGGGCAGAAGCGGGCTGCTGCTTACCCTAAGCCACTGCAACTGCCCAGAACGCGCGCTGGAAATGAAGAAGGATATTCTGGCGGCCTGCCCCGCCATTGGGGAGGTTATTGTAACCCCCACAGGGGGGCTTTCGGCCTGCTATGCCAACAACGGCGGCATTGTTGTGGCGGTGGGCTAAGCCCGGCAAAAGCCAAGGCGGCGGAATTTTCCGCCGCTTTTTTATATGTTTTGCTGCTGGGCCGGTTTGTACTGGGTTTCAGGCTCGTAAAATTCAAAAATAACCGCGTCATTTTCAATTTCCAGCCGCTGTATATCATCCTCCGGGCGCACCGTCCAAACCACCTTCATGGCAAGGCTTTTGGCAACCAGCACCGTAAAAGGCTGCTTTCCCTTGCCATAGGCAATAAAGTGGGGGCGGCCCAAAAAATTGCACAGCAGCGTGCCCACCAAAAACCCCGAAAGGCTCGAGTTTAATTCCTTCGGCCGGCTGGCAAGCTGGCCGCGCAGCACCCCGGGGGCATTCTTTTTAAACCAGCGAACAATGCGCGGGTCGAAGCTTTCTATACAGTAAGGGCCTGCGTATTCGCCCAAAATGGCCTTGGTTTTCCGGCACAGCTCGGCGTTGCGGGGGCCCATTTTCAGCTCCACAATCAGCGGCACCCGGCCCGCAACGGTGTTCAGCACTTCGGTAAAAAGGGGAATGCCCTGTTCGCTTTGGTGCAGCCGAAAGCCCATAAGCTCGCTGTACTCAAAGCTGTCTACCCGGCCGTTTACCCCGCACACCCTGTCCAGCGTGTCGTCATGAAACACCACCACCTGGCCGTCTTTGCTCAACTGAACATCCAGCTCTCTGCCATAGCCCGCGTTGGCGGCCGCGGCAAAGGCGGCCAGGCTGTTTTCGGGCACCTGCCCGCTTTTGCCATGAAGGCCCCTGTGGGCATAGTTTCTTCCCCAAAAGGGGGCGCGCAGCCTGGGTGTGCTTTTGCCCGGGCACAGCATAAAAAAGGCCACCGCCAAAAGGCAGAGCACCGCCAATAAAACAACCATTCCAATTCCCTCCAAAGCCGGTGCGCGGGAAAAATAAAAAAGGCCTGCCGCCCGCGCAAACATTGCCTTTATTGTACGATTTTTCTTTCACAAATACAACATACCAAACCTTTACACTAGTTGTATTAAATTCTGCGTTTTCGCTTTTGCAGGGCATTTATGTTGAACCAAACCCGAAATTGCGGTATTCTGTTAACAAAGGGAACCGGCAGAAACCCAATACGGCGCAACCCCATATAAAAGAGGTGCTTATCAATGGTTAAAATTTTAATTGTAGACGACGAAGCCCGCATTCGCGAACTGATTCGCCAGCATTTGGAGCACGCCGGCTTTGAATGCGAAGAGGCGGGAGACGGCTCTGCCGCGCTGGTGGCCCTTAGCCGCGGCGGCATAGACCTTGTGGTGCTGGATATTATGATGCCTTTTATGGACGGCATGGCCACCCTGCGGGAAATGCGCAACCGCAAAATAGAAACCCCTGTCATTATGCTTACCGCCCGGGGCGAAGAGTACGACAAGCTTGCCGGCCTTGAGGGCGGCGCAGACGACTATGTGGTAAAGCCCTTTTCCCCGCGGGAGCTGGTGGCCCGCATTAAGGCGGTGCTTAACCGCACCCTGCCCAAAGAAAAAGCCGAGGGGCAAAGCTATGTGTTTGGCGGCCTTGTAATAGATACCGCCTCCCACACGGTGCACATCGACGGCAAAGAGGCCGATTTAACCCCCAAAGAATTTGATTTGCTGGTGTTTTTATCCGCCAACAAGGGGGTTGCCTTTTCCCGCGAAAAAATTCTGCAAAAGGTGTGGAATTACGACTATATAGGGGAAGACCGCACGGTGGATACCCATGTTAAAATGCTGCGCAGCCATCTTGGCCGCTACCGCGACAACATTGTAACGGTATGGGGTGTTGGGTACAAGTTTTCGCCGGAGGTTGAATAACCCGTGAACAGCTGTAAAAGCGGCCCCGCGCGCTTTAAAGAATGGGTTTCGGGCAGCATTCGCCGCAAGCTTACGGTGTTTGTGGTAATGCTTTGCCTGCTGCTGGTAAGCCTGTTCTGGGTGTTCAGCGTTTCCATGCTGCAGCCCTCTTACAACCGCCTTATCCGGCGCGACCTTGGCACCACGCTCAGCGCCCTGGTGAATATTTTCAACAAGGCCGAAGCCGCCGGGTACCCGCTGTATACAAGCTATGTCGGGGCCGACGGCAGCGTTTCCAGCCAGCTTTCCGTCGAGGTGCTGCAAATGCTGCAGCAGGCCCAGGAAAACGGGGAAATCAACCTTGGCGGCCGCTGCCTGGACATTGCCAACGAGCAAAAAGAAAACCTGTTTTTGGTGGATGGGCTCTCCCCCCGCTGTTTGCTGCACCAGGGCCAGTCGGCGGTCATTACCGCCGACGGCTATATTTATTCCCTGCCGGAGCCCAACGGCGCCCTGGTTTCACTTTTGCGCAAGCAGGTGCTGGACGAGGGCGGCCTGTACCTTATCATCGAGGGCAGCCAAATGGTGCTGGGCTCCCCCGCCGCAAGTGGCCGCATCAGCATTATCATCACCGCCAACCTTGAGCGCATTCCCCAGGCGGTGAGCGTTTTAAAGGGCCTTCTGCTGCCGGTTTCCATTATGCTGGTGCTTTTTTCCGCCTCCTCCGCCTGGGTGTTCAGCCTGTGGTTTACCCGGCCCATCAACCGCCTTTCCGGGGCGGCGCGGCAAATGTCCAAGGGAAACTACGACGTTTCGGTGCGGCCGGTGGGCGACGATGAAATTGCCACCCTTGCCCGCGACTTCAACATCATGGCCAAAGAGGTAAAGCGCAGCGCAGAGCTGCAGCGGGATTTGATTGCCAATGTAAGCCACGATTTGCGCACCCCGCTTACCCTCATTAAGGGATACGCCGAAACCGTGCGCGACCTCACCGGCAACGATGCCGAAAAGCGCACCGAGCAGCTTTCTGTGATTGTGGACGAAACCGACCGCCTTTCGGCCCTGGTCAACAGCGTTATGGAGCTTTCCCGTATGTCCAGCGGGAATGAAAAGCTGAACCCCGTGCGCTTCAGCCTGTACCAGCTGTGCGACGAGGTAAGCTTCCGGTACGACGCCGTATGCCAGCAAAAGGGCTACCAGTTTGATTTTGGCGGCGACGAAAGCTGCTATATTGTGGCAGACCCGGCCCAAATAGAGCGGGCCCTGCACAACCTGCTGGGCAACGCCCTCAACCACATTGGCGCCGACGGGTACATTGGCCTGCATGTTTTTAAAACACAGGCGGGCAGCGTGAGGGTGGAGGTGGCCGACCACGGCCCCGGCGTGCCCGCCAAAGACCTGCCCTATTTGTTCGACCGCTATTACCGCAGCCGGTCAGATTCGGGCAAGCAGGGCACCGGCCTTGGCCTTTCCATCACCAAAGCAATTTTCAACGCGCATAACTTCACCTATGGGGTGGAAAGCACAGAGGGGGCGGGGGCCATTTTCTGGTTTGAAGCCCCGGCGGCCCCGCCCGAGCGCAAAAATACCGGCCGTTTCCACACAAAATAAAGCGGTGGGCGCAGGCCCATTTGCATTCCTTTTTAGGTTTGGTATATAATATTTTCCGTCAAGTTGTTTTTGCTGCCGCCCGCCCGTGCGGGCCCGGCTGCCGCCGCTTTCTGCGGCGCCGCAAAGGAGGGTGCCCTGTTGCCAAAGCCAAAACGGGTTTTGTGTATGATGGATTTGGCTGTTGCGGGGCGTTCCAGCCTTGCTGCGGTGCTGCCGGTGCTGGCCGCCTGCGGGGTACAGGCCTGCCCGCTGCCCACCATGCTGCTTTCCACCCACACGGGCGGGTTTGGCAGCCCGGCTGTGCAGCAAAATACCGAATTTTGCGAAAAGGCCCTTGCCCACTTTAAGCAGCAGGGCATTTCCTTCGACGCCGTTTATACCGGCTATTTGCAGGGCAGCGCCCAGTTTGCCCTTGCCGAGGCCGCCTTTGCCCAGTACCCCGACGCCTTTAAAGTGGCAGACCCTGCCATGGGAGACAATGGCTTGCTGTACACCGGCCTTTCAGAGCAAACCGCCGCGGCCATGGTTGCACTGTGTGAAAAGGCCGACCTGGTTACCCCCAATTTTACCGAAAGCGCCCTTTTGCTAGGCCTTCCCCCTTTGATGGAGCCCCTTTCCCGCAGCGGCATGGCGCAGCGGCTGCAAGCCCTTTCCGGCGCCCGGCGCCAGGTGTTGGTTACCAGCTCCCCCACGCCGGAGGGCGGCATGGAAATTTGGGCGGCGGCCCCCGGCGGGCCCCCCTTTGCCATTCCCACCTACCATGTGCCGCAAAATTACCCCGGCACCGGAGATTTGTTTACCGCCGCCGTAACCGGCCTTGTGCTGCGGGGGCTTTCCTTGCATGCTTCCACCCAGGCCGCGGCCGATTTTGTGCGCTCGGCCGCCTTGCTTACCCTGCAGCAGCAGGGCGAAGCCCGCCACGGCATTTGGTTCGAGCCGTTCCTCTCTACGCTTTCACTTGCAGCCAACAGCGGTATGTAGCCTGTGTTTTGAAAATTTTTACTTATGTTTGAGGCGAAAATGAGCAACCCAATGGCCGAAGCAACCGCCGGTAAAGTGTTGAATATTGTGCTGGTAGAGCCCCAAATTCCTCAAAATACCGGCAACATTGCCCGCACCTGCGCCTGTACCGGCGCCCGCCTTCATTTGGTGGGGCCCCTTGGCTTTACCATTACCGACGCCAAGCTGAAACGTGCGGGGCTGGATTATTGGGACAAGCTGGATATTACCCACTACACCGGCCTGGACGATTTTTTCGCCCGTACCGGCGGCCCATATTATTACTTCACCACCAAAGCTGCCCACCGCTATACCGACATAGCCTACCCGGGCGGCTGTTACCTTTTATACGGCAGGGAAGACCAGGGCCTGCCCGAGCCGCTTTTGCGCCAAAACCGCGACGCCTGCGTGCGGTTGCCCATGTGCGGTACCCTGCGCAGCCTGAACCTTTCCAATACGGTTGCCGTGGGCGCGTACGAGGTTCTGCGCCAGTGGAATTTCGACGGCCTCGCCGAAAGCGGCTGTTTGCCGTAAAAGCCGGAATGTACCTGCCGGGCGCGCCGGCGGCTTTGCCGCCGCAACAGGGAAAGCGCCTTCCACACCGGCAGTTTTGTAAAAACGGGCAGAAAATTTGCCGGGATACGGGCGAACAGGGTGCCGGCCGCGCATATTGCGGCATTGCCCGGCCCGCGGCCTGCCACCAATGCAATTCAGGAGGAAACCATGCCAAACCGTAGATATGCCGTTCTTACCGATTCTGCCTGCGACCTGCCCCCCGAAATGGCTGAAAAAGCGGGGGTAGACATTCTGCCCTTTCACATCACCGTAGACGGGAAAAGCTATACCGAGCGGGAGGATTTCACCTTCGACGAGTATTACGAAATTCTTCGCACCTGCGAAGGGGTGCCCAGTACTGCCCACATTACCCCCCTGCGCTTTGTGGAAAAATTTGAGGAATACAGCCGCGATAAGGTAGAAGAGCTGCTGTACGTTTCCATCAACGGAACCGGCTCGGCCACCAAGGACGCCGCCATTATGGCGGAAAAAACCTTTCGGGCGGAAAACCCCGAAAGCAAAATGAAAATTCATATTGTAGACAGCCGCACCTACTCGGTTTGCTACGGCTGGTATGTGGCCGAGGCCGCCCGCAAGCTTACCAACGGCGCTGAAATGGCCGATGTGGTGGAATGGCTCACCGATGTTTTTTCCCGCGTGGAAATTGTGCTGGCCGCCTTTACCCTGAAATTTATGAAAAAAAGCGGCCGGGTAAGCGCCGCGGCCGCCTTTGCGGGCGAGCTTTTGGGGCTGCGCCCGGTTATCAGCCTCATCGACGGCAAAAGCATTGTGCGCAAAAAGGTGCGCGGCGACAAAGAGGTGCTGCCTGCCATGCTGGAATATGCCGAGGCCCACATGGATGAAACCAAGCAGTACGCCATTGGCGGCACCGACCAGCAAAAAATGGACGAACTGGCGGCCCTGTGCAAAAAGCGCTGGAAGGCGGAGCCACTTTGCACCTTTAAGCTGGGGGCGGCGGTTGCCACCAACACCGGGCCGGACGCCCTTGCCATTACCTACCTTGGCGAAAAACGGGAGTAACCCTGCGCAAGCAACGCAAAAACGTGTGTTTCCGGCTTATGGAATACACGTTTTTTTGTACAGGGGGCCCGGCGGTGTAAAAAAGCGCCGGCAAGCGCCGGGCGGGGTTTGCGCCGGCCAAGGCGGCCTTTTGCGGGGCACAGGCAGCGGCGGGCAGGCGGCGTTAAAGCAAAACCGCCGGGCGGGCCGCCCTCGCTGTGGCCCTTGTGTTCCGTTTTGGGTGCCGCCATGGCGGGTGGCAGCGGTGCGGCCGGCGGAAAACCTGCCTGCCGCCTATTTTTGCCACAACCAGCTTTGCCCAGCGGCCAGAAAACAGGCAGGAATTCCCTTTATAAGGAGGCATTTATGCAGCAGCCCACCCAGGTGCCCGTAAAACCCACCCGCATTTTTGAAATTGACGTTTTGCGGGGTGTGGCCATTGTGCTTATGACCCTTTTTCACCTTTTGTTTGATTTGGCGGCCTATTTTGGCCAAAACATCAACCTTTATTCCGGCGTGTGGTTTTATGTGGGCCGCTCCTCCGCCATTTTGTTTATACTGCTTTCCGGCGTAAGCAGCAGCTTTGGGGGCCGCCAGTTTCGCCGGGGCCTTATGGTGCTGGCGGCGGCTATGGTGGTAACCCTTGCCAGCCTGCCCATAATGGGCACCAACTACATCCGTTTTGGCATTCTGCATTTTTTTGCCGCCTGCATGCTGCTGAAAGCGCTGTTCGATAAGTTTGTCAAAAATTACCATGCCCGGCTGGTTACCGCTTTGGCGCTGGTGCCCCTCTGCTTTTTTATGGGCGGCATTGCCGTCAAAACCGCTGTAAATACCTTTTGGCTGCTGCCGCTGGGGTTTATGTACCCCGGCTTTTCCTCTTTCGACTACTACCCCCTGTTTCCCTGGGCCGCCCTGTTTTGCCTTGGGGTTGCCCTTGGCATGGTGGTGTACCCCCGCAGGCAAAGCCTTTTTTCCCTGGATATCACCCGCCCCCAAACCGGCCCGCTCCGCAAGGGTTTGTGCGCAGTGCTGCGGCCCTTTGCATTTTTGGGGCGGCATTCGCTGCCGGTGTATTTGCTGCACCAGCCGCTTATTTTGGGCGTTTTGTTTCTTCTTTCGGCGCTGGGGGTTTTATAGGCCCGCCCGCCTTTTCTTCCCGTTTTGTATGTGCTATACTGTAAGTTCAGAAAAAGGAAGAGTTTGCAGGGCAAACAGCTCTTCACCGCACCCGCAGGCGGGCAATTGCGCTCTATGGCCGTGCCATACCGTGTACTTGTAAAGCAACCCTGCGGGCAAACCATTTATGCCGAAGGGTTGTGAAAAATTGGCAAAGCAAAAAGTAGCGGTTTTGTTTGGCGGCGTATCCAGTGAGCACGAGGTTTCTCTTATATCCGCCTCCGCCATTATCGAAAACCTGCCAGCCAGCCAGTACGAGGTTTTAAAAATAGGCATTACCAAAAAAGGGCGCTGGTTTTTGTACCCCGGCCCCGTGGAAAATATCCGGAACGGCAGCTGGAGCGAGTCGGCCGACTGCGTGCCCGCCTTTATCTCCCCCGACCGGCCCAACCACGGCCTGGTGGTGAACCACAACGGCCACTTCGATTTGTTGAAGGTGGATGTGGTTTTCCCGGTGCTGCACGGGCGCAACGGGGAGGATGGCACCGTGCAGGGCCTGCTGGATTTGGCGGGCATTCCCTATGTGGGCTGTGGCCTTTTGGCCAGTGCCATGTGCATGGACAAATCGGTTACTAACCAAAGCTTCGACGACGCGGGCCTTGCCCAAACCCCCTGGGCCAGTGCCGGCCGCCGCGAGCTGGATCATTTTGAAGCGCTGCAGGCGCGCCTTGCCGCCAAACTGCGTTACCCCATTTTTGTAAAGCCCGCCGTGGGGGGCAGCAGCGTGGGTGTAACCAAGGTACACACCCCCGAGGCCCTGCGCGAAGCCATGATGCTGGCGGCAGCCCACGACCGCACCATTGTATTTGAGCAGGCGGTACAGGGCAGAGAGGTGGAATGTGCCGTGCTGGGCAACGGCGAGCCGCTTGCCAGCCGGCCCGGCGAAGTGGTGAGCTGCAATGAAATTTACGACTATGAGGCCAAATACCAAAGCGGCGACGCCAGCAAGCAGTACCTGCCAGCCCGCCTTTCTTCGCAAAAATTGGAAGAGGTTCGCGCAGCGGCCCTGCAGGCCTACCGGGCGCTTGGCTGCGCCGGGCTTGCCCGGGTAGATTTTTTTATTGAGGAGGGCACCGAACGGGTGCTCATCAATGAAATTAACACCATGCCCGGT
Organism: Oscillospiraceae bacterium; assembly: GCA_047973285.1. Classification (GTDB taxonomy): domain Bacteria; phylum Bacillota; class Clostridia; order Oscillospirales; family Ruminococcaceae; genus JAAYCI01. Next base: position 11,511 of record JBKEBR010000244.1, read on the forward strand.
TTTACCCCCATTAGCATGTACCCAAAGCTTATGGAAATGGAAGGCATTTCCTTCCCTGCACTGGTAGAGAGGCTTATACAGCTGGCGTTTGAAAGGGCGGAAGGATGAACACTGCACCCATCGGCGTTTTCGATTCCGGCCTTGGCGGGCTTACCGCCGTGCGCGAGCTGCGTAAAATTTTGCCGGGCGAAGACATTGTATATTTTGGCGATACCGGGCGGGTGCCCTATGGTTCCCGCGGGCGAGATACCATTATTGCCTACGCAAAGCAGGACATTGCCTTTTTGCTGAGCAAACAGGTAAAAACAATTGTGGCGGCCTGCGGCACCGTAAGCAGCACCCTGCCGCCCAGCGAGCTTGCCGGCCTGCCGGTTGGGTATACCGGGGTGGTTCCCCCCACGGCTGCCGCCGCGGCCAGGGCCACCAAAAACGGCAGGGTGGGCATTATTGGCACCGAGGCCACCATTTCCTCCGGCCAGTACCAAAGCGCCCTGCGGCAAATTTCGGCGGGCATTCAAAGCGTGGCCAACGCCTGCCCCCTGTTTGTGCCCCTGGTGGAAAACGGCTATTTTGAAAAGCAAAACCCGGTGGCCGCCCTGGTGGCCGCCGATTACCTGGCCCCCATTAAAGCCGCCGGGGTAGACACCTTAATTATGGGCTGCACCCATTACCCGCTTTTGGCGGGCACCCTGGCCGGGCAGCTGGGCGGCGGGGTAACCCTTATTGACTCGGGCCGGGAAACCGCCCTTGCCCTGAAAGAAACCCTTGCGGAGCAGGGGCTGCTCTCCGGCAGGCAAAGCGGCGGCAGCGTTTCTTACTTTGTTACCGACGATACCTCCCGGTTCGACCATTTGGCCCGTATTTTTCTGGGCGGGTATGGCGGCGGGGCGGTAGAGCGCATTAACATAGAAGAATACCGCCTTTCCCTTTAGCGCAAAAGGACTGTAAGCAAAGGGGCAAAGCCAGTGCCTTTCTGCGGCCCGGCCAAAGGCCTTCTTTTCTTCAGCACAGCACATGGCTTTTGCCCTGCACGGCTTTGGCAAACGGCCCATTCCCATTTCCAGGAAAGGAATTTTTCCATGAAGGAAAACTATTTAATAAGCATTGAAGGCACCATGCGCCAGGCAGACAACGACGTTGACAAGGTGCAGCTGATGACCCGCGGCAGCTTTGTGCTGCGGGGCGGCAACTTTTTTATAAGCTATAAAGAAACCGAGGCCACCGGCTACGAGGGCAATATTACCACCGTGAAGGTGGAAAAGGAAGAAAAGGTTTCCATGCTGCGCCACGGGCCAACGCCCAGCCAGCTGATTATAGAGCGGGGCCGCCGCCACGTGTGCCATTACGACAGCGGGTTTGGGGCGCTTAGCCTTGGGGTTGCGGCCGATGAAATACACAACGGCCTCAGCGAAAAGGGCGGCAACCTTACCTTCAGCTACACGCTGGATTCGGGCGAGGCGCAGCTTTCGCACAACCAGGTAAAAATTACAGTACAGGAGACGAACTGATGGCCGAAGCAGCAGCCTCAACCTTTTTGTTTGAAGACGATCTTTCCCGGGCCCTTAAAAAAGACTACCTGTATGCCGATCTTCAGGATATGGCAAAGCAGGAGGCCCGCGCCATGCTGGGCAAGGCGGTGGACAATGCCGTTGCCGCGGGGGCCCTTGCCCAAAAAGAGCTGCCCCCCTTTGTAGTGGAGGTGCCCGGCGACACCACCCACGGCGATTTGGCGGCCAACCTTGCCATGGTAAGCGCCAAAGCCTTTGGCATGGCCCCCCGCAAAATTGCCGAGGCCATTGTGGCCCACCTTCCCTCGCTGGAAAACAGCGTATTCCAAAAGGTGGAAATTGCCGGGCCGGGGTTTATCAACCTGTTTTTAAGTGATGCTTACTTTGGCAGCGTGGTAATGGCGGCCTGTGTTTCAGCCGAAAAGTATGGGCGCACCCGGTATGGCGAGGGGGAAAAGGTAAACGTTGAGTTTGTTTCGGCCAACCCCACCGGCCCCATGCACCTGGGCAACGCCCGCGGCGGCGCCTTGGGCGACTGCCTGGCCGAAGCCCTGTCCTGGGCCGGGTATGATGTTACGAGGGAATTTTATATCAACGACGCCGGCAACCAAATTGTAAAGTTTGGCCGTTCGCTGGCCGCCCGCTACCTGCAAATTATTCAGGGGGAAGAAGCCGTGCCGTTCCCCGAAGACGGGTACCAGGGCGAGGATATTAAGGAGCGGGCACAGGAATTTTACGCGCTGCACGGCGCCGCTTTTGCAGCCCTGCCCGAAGAGGAATTGCAGCAGAAGCTGGTGGAGTACGCCCTGCCCAAAAACATTGCAGGCCTAAAGGCCGACCTTGAAAAATACCGCATTTTTTACGACGTTTGGTTCAGCGAGTCGTCTTTGCACCAAAGCGGTGCGGTGCAAAAGGCCATTGAACAGCTGCGGGCCCATGGCGCTATTTACGAGCAGGACGGCGCCACCTGGTACAAGGCCACCAGCTTTGGCGGCGACAAGGATGAGGTTTTGGTGCGGGCCAACGGCATTCCCACTTATTTTGCCGCCGACATTGCCTACCATGCCGACAAGTTCAGCCGTGGCTTTGCCAAGGCCATTGACGTGTGGGGGGCCGACCACCACGGCCACGTGGCCCGCATGAAGGGCGCGCTTGACGCCATGGGCCTTGACGGCAGCCGTTTGGACATTGTGCTTATGCAATTTGTAAGCCTTGTGCAGGGCGGCCAGCCGGTTCGCATGAGCAAGCGCACCGGCAAGGCCATTACCCTTTCCAACCTGCTGGACGAGGTTCCGCTGGATTCTGCCCGTTTCTTTTTTAACCTGCGGGAGCCGGGCAGCCAAATTGAATTTGACCTGGACCTTGCCGTGGCCACCGATTCTGAAAACCCGGTATATTATGTGCAGTATGCCCACGCCCGCATCTGTTCCATTCTGCGGGCCCTGGAGGCCGAGGGGGTGCGGCCCAGCCCGGCGGCGGCTTTCCCCTGCCTGCACCTGCTGCAAGCCCCCGAGGAGAGAGCCCTTATTCGGCAAATTTCTGCGTTTCCGGGCCA
>JBKEBR010000245.1:0-10606 GCA_047973285.1 Oscillospiraceae bacterium
AGTTTGTAAGCCACGGGCATGTTTTGGTAAACGGCAAAAAGGTAGACATTCCCTCTTATGAAATAAGGGTGGGGGATGTTGTGGAGGTGCGGGAAAAATCTCGCGCGTCCCGGCACGTAAAGGAAATGCTGGAGGCAACCGAAAGCGGGCTGCTCCCTTCGTGGCTTTCGCTGGACAACGCCCGGTTTAAGGGAGAGGTTACAGCCCTGCCGCCCCGTGAGGATATTGATTTTGAGGTGCAGGAGCATTTAATTATCGAGCTGTTCTCCAAATAAAAACCTTGGCCTGTGTGCCTGAATACAAAGAAGCGGCAGAGAATTTCTCTGCCGCTTCTTTGTGGTTTTGGTTTGGTAAAACCGGCCACCGCCCGGCCGGAAAAAAGCAGGGCGGCTTTGTTTTCGGTGCCGGGCAAAGCAAGGGCAACGGGTATGTATTTGCGCCGCGCCGGTTTTGCCGGCTGCACCTTTTTCAGCGGTGGCCGGTAAAAAATGCAATTTGCAGTTCTCTGCAACAGGCATTGAAAGGCACACCGGCACCCTGCCCCTGCCAAAACATCTGCAAATTCACATTCAACGCGCGGTTTTCCTTCGGCATATGGCCCATAAACAGCTTTGCCGCAGTTACAGGGTGCTTAAGTCAAACGGGGTAGACTGGTACACGTAGTAGTTCAGCCAGTTGGCAAACATCAGGCTGGCATGGCCCCGCCAGCGGTAAATAACCGGGCTTGCCGGGTCGTCGCCTTGGTAGTAGTGGGCCGGTATGGAGGGGTTAAGGCCCTGCTTTATATCCCGCAGGTATTCCAGGTGCAGGGTTTCTTTGTCGTATTCGGTGTGGCCCAAACAAAAAATGTCGCGCCCGTTTTCGGTGCTCAGCAAATGCAGGCCCGCCTCTTCGCTTTCGGCCAGCACCCGCAATGCGGGAATTTTGGCAACATCTTCTGGGGCTGCGCCCGCATAGCGGGAATGGGGCGCATAAAAAAATTCATCAAAGCCGCGTACCAACGGGTTGCCGGGGCGGGTTACGGTGTGGTGGTAAACGCCGCTTAGCTTTTGGGGCAGCATGGTTTTGGGAAGGCCGTAATGGTAATAAAGGCCCGCCAAAGCCCCCCAGCACAAATAAAAGGTAGAGTAAACATTTTTGCGGCTAAAGGCAAACAGGCTGCAAAGCTCCTCCCAATAATCCACATCCTCGTAGGCAAGGTGCTCCAGCGGCGCGCCGGTTACAATCATGCCGTCAAACCGGTTTTGCTGTACCCCGTTAAGGGTTTTGTAAAAGGCGGCAATGTGTTCGCTGGGCGTATTTTTAGAATCGTGGCTGCCCATGCGCAAAAGGGTAAGCCGAACCTGCAGCGGGCTGTTTGCCAATGCCCGGGCAAGCTGGGTTTCGGTAACAATTTTATTGGGCATCAGGTTTACAATTAAAATGTCCAAAGGGCGAATGTCTTGGGTAATGGCGCGCTGGTGGGGTATTACAAAAATATTTTCATCCTGCAGCACACCAAAGGCAGGCAAATTTTTTGGAATAATAAGAGGCATACAAACTCTCCTTTATATAGGGGAGCGGCAGGTACAAAAAGGCAAGCGGTACAGCCGCCCTGAATTTTTTTATAAAAGCGGCCGGGGGCAATGCGGTATACGCCGCCCTGGCACGTGCCGGCAGGCATGGCCCGCCGCAGAGCAAAGCATTTTAAGCGTCACATTCGAAAGCAAAGGGGCTGCCAGCCCTTCCCAAAAGGGAAGAAAAAGCCAAGGGCATTCCTGCTTATAAAGGGCAGGGCAAAGCCAAGGGAAGCAATTTTGCGTGCAAAAAAGCCCCTACCCGAATGTATTAAAATGCATAAAGTATTCATTTTAATGCCCTGCCTTGCCGTATATAAAGGTGTATTTTTAAGTGTATTTCTTTATTATATATGAAATGCACAAAAAAAGGAAATGAAAAATATCATTTGCCTGCCGCAGGCTTGCCACAAAGGCGGCCTGCGGCAGGCAAAACAGCCGGCCCCCAAATATTAAAATTTTCACAGTGGGGGCAGCGGTATTTTACAGCGCTGCCGTTGTAAAATAAAAGCGAAGGGCCGGTGTGTGCAAAACCTTACGGCAAAAGTTATGCAGGGCGGGGCAGGGCAATGCGGCGCTGCAACCCGGCGGGTAAAAAAACAGACATACAGCAGTCATAAAAAATAAAAATTTAAAAAGTGATATGACCAATGGCGCGGCGCAAACGGCCATGCAAATAAAAAATATTTTTAAAATAAGCTTTAAATAGCCCCAAAAAGCGAAAAAAGAGTGTAAAAACGATAAATCTATTGCAAAAAAGGAAACAGGCATTTTATAATATGCAAGACGAAAACTTTAGCGAACACCACTAAGCTAAATGATAGTCCCAGCATGTTTTAAGGAGGAGTTCGGCAATGACAAGGTCTCAGTTGATCACAAAAATTTCCCGCAAACGGGTATTTCAGCCGCACAGGTTGAAACTGTCTTGGATATCTTTGTAGACGATATCATCGAGTCGCTCAGGCAGGGAGAGAAAGTTACCGTCGCAGGGTTTGGCCGCTTTGAAATGCGCGAGCGCAAAACCAAGGCCTACACCAACCCCAAAACCAAGGTTGCAAGCCGTTTGGAGCCCACCAGTATTCCGGGGTTTCGGGCAAGTGGCCTGATGAAGCAGCGTATTGCAAGCAAAAAGTAAACAGCTTTCAAAAAAGGCCCGCCTGTATGCGGGCCTTTTTTTGTTTGTATTTTTATGTGAATATGTAAAATGGAGGGCAAATGCCGCCGATGCCCTGCGCAAATGTGGTATAATAACCAAAAGGCGGCTGGTATACGAAGCGGAAGGGAAGACCGCCTTGTTCAATGCGGGCTAAAGGCAAAAGGCCGAAGGCCGCCGCGCCTTTCGCAGGCGGCAAAAACGGCTGAAAAATTTTTTAAAAGGGGAATTTCCACATGAAGCTGAACTACAAACGCACCTTCCTGGTGGGCCTTGCGTTCTTTGCAATTTCTACCTTTTGGCAGCTGTACGACCACATTGTTCCCTTAATGTTAAAGTATAGCTTTCACATTGCAGACGGTATTGCGGGCGGCGTAATGGCGGCAGACAATATTCTGGCGTTGTTTCTTTTGCCGCTGGTGGGCGCATTAAGCGACAAAACCAACACAAGGTGGGGGCGCCGCATGCCCTATATTGTGGTGGGCAGCGTGGGCGGTGCCCTTACCATGCTGCTGCTGCCCCTTGCAGACAGAAACAATTCGCTGCCCTTGTTTGTGCTTGGGCTTGCCCTTGCCCTGCTGTTTATGGCAACCTACCGCAGCCCCGCAGTTGCCCTTATGCCCGATGTTACCATAAAACCCCTGCGCAGCAAGGGCAACGCCATTATTAACCTGATGGGGGCCCTTGGCGGCCTTATCATTCTGCTGATGGTACGGGTGCTGCTTCCTTCCGAGCAGGCGGGAACGGCCTACCGGCCCAACTACCTGCCCATTTACCTGTTGTGCGCGGGCATTATGCTTGCCTCTACCCTTGTGCTTGTTTTGTTTGTGCGCGAGCCCAGGTTTGTGCAGGAGATGAAGCAAACTTCGGAAAAGCTTGGCGTGCAGGATGAAGCCGAAGAGGCACACGAGCAAGCCGGGAACCAAAAGCTGGAAAAAGACGTGAAAAAATCCATGGGCTTTTTGCTTGCCAGCGTGGCGCTGTGGTTTATGGGCTACAATGCCATAACCACCGCCTTCAGCAAATACTGTGTAGAGCGGTTCCAAATGGATGCCGGCGCTTCGGCCACCGTGTTGCTTATTGCCAATGCCGCCGCCATTATCAGCTTTATTCCGGTGGGCATGCTGGCTACCAAAATTGGCAGGCGCAAATGTATTTTGGGCGGCCTTGTGCTGCTGTGCGCGGCCTTTGCAACAGGGGCAACCTTTTCCTCTTTTACCCCGTTTATGTATGTGCTGTTTGTGGCGGCGGGCATTGCCTGGGCGGGCATTAACGTAAACAGCTACCCCATGGTGGTGGAAATGGCCCGCGGGGCCGAGGTGGGCAAATTCACCGGCTATTATTACACAGCCTCCATGTCGGCCCAAACCATTACCCCCATTCTTTCGGGCACCATGCTGCAATATTGGGGTTACAAATGGCTTTTCCCCTACGGGGCTTTGTTTGTAGGCCTTGCCTTTATCACCATGCAGTTTGTAAAGCATGGCGATGCGAAACCGATTGCCCCCAAAAGCAAGCTGGAAGCGTTTGAAGCCATGGAAGACTAAGCAAAAAGGCGGCGCGTTTTGCCCTTTTGCAAAAACCTTGGGGCAAAGCAGCTGCCGCCGCGGCTGTGGCATTGATACAGCTGCCCGTTAAAAGGAAACCCCGTTGGCTTTGCAGGTAAAAAGCCAGCGGGGTTTCTATATAGCAAAAAACCTGCCGAGTGGGGAAACAAAAGAAAGCCGTTGCAGATGGCCTTTTGCAAGAAACAATGATTTTTCAAAGTTTTTTACAAAAGAGGCAAAGCGTATTGTTTTAAAAAATATCGCTTGTATAAAAGGCAGCCGGCAAAAAATGCAGTGCCGGCAAAAAAGAAAAAGGTTACAATACAAAAGCAAAATTGAAAGAACCTTAAGCCTTTCGCCTATGCAAAGGCGAATGTTGCACCTGCCGGGGTAGCCGCCAAAAAACAAAAGCAGGGAAAAAGAAAAAGTAGAATTCAAAGGTGCGGCAAATAAAAGCGGCCCGGCGGCAGGCGCTATTCCCACAATAAAGGGCTGCCGCCTTTCTGCTGTGTACCCCCGGCGGCGCAGCGGTAAAAAGCAAAACCTGGCCGTATCAATACAAAAAGGCCCCTGGCAACGCCAGGGGCCTTTTTGAAAGGCTGAATTATTCGGCAGATTCAACGGTTACGGTAATGGTTTCGCCAACCTTGCCTTCTGTTTCAATGGCGGCAAGCAGTGTTTTTGCATTGTCGGAAGCATGGGTGGCACCGGCAATGCCGTCAATTTTATCGGCGGTACCGGCGGTTACAATGTTCTCGGAAAGCTGGGGAATCCACTCCGAAGGGGAAGGGGTCATGGGGTAGGTTTCAGCACTGGCCTCGCTCTTTTTGGCGCCGCTTGCGTCGTAAGATTCAAAGGTGGCTTCCACAATCACGCCGTCTTTGTAGGTTACGCTCAAGGTATCGGTCCAGCCGTGGTTTGCTTCAGCATAAGCTGCATCCACCTGTGCGGTGTAAACGCCATCGGCCTTTGTGCTGGAACCGCAGGCGGCCAAAGCAACAACAAGCATCAAAGAAAATACAACAGCCAACAACTTTTTCATACAATTTCCTCCTTGTTTTTTCATAAAAAGCCGATGAAAAGCTTTCTTAATTCGTGTAATTAGAATAGCATAAAAAAGGTGTGAATTCAATGGTTATGAAGAATATTGTTATATAATTCACAAATATTGAGGTGGAAAAGGCGGCAAAATTGAAAAGGAATCCAAAAAAGAATGAAAAAACCTCCCGGCCCAAAGGCCGGGAGGTGAAATTCTGTTTTTTAAGCGGCGCGTTTCCCGGCAGAGCGAACCTGCGCTTTCCCGGAATAGGCGGGCAGCGGCTGTACCGCTTTTACGGCAGGCGGGCCAACAGGGTTTTGCTGCCTGCCGCCGGCCCTGGCGGAAAGTGTGTAGCACCGGTAGGTTAAAGCGGCAAACACCGCCAGCAACACCGCAGTTGGAAGCAAAGCGGCACTGCCGCCAACCAGGCCCTGAAGCAAAAGCAAGCTGGCAAAGCCAAAGAATACAACACCGGTTCTATATAAAAAATTTAAAATGGAAGAGCGCATTGCAAAAACCCCTTTCCAATAACAACAATTGAGTGTATTTAAAATATACTACAACTTATGGTTGTTGTCAACCCGAATAACAACTATTTTTATAAAAACTTTACAACTACAACAATTGGTTGTATAATGTGCAGTAGGGAATACCACTTAACAAAACAACTTGTGGCCGCATAGGCTTTATATAGGAAAGGTGGCGAATTTTATGCTGGCAGACAGCCTTAAACGGTTGCGAAAGGATAAAAAAATAAGCCAAACAGCTCTTGCCGAAGCACTGGGGGTTACCCAGCAGGCCGTTGGCAAGTGGGAGACGGGCCGTTCTTCACCAGACCCGCAAACGCTGGTTCGCTTGGCGGAATATTTTGGCGTAACGGCCGATACCCTGCTGGGCATGGGCAGCCTGCCACTGGGCAGGGTTAGGCCGTATGTTGCGGCGGCAGAGGTGCAAATACCCGTTGTGGGCACGGTGCGCGCCGGGTACGGCGCCCTGGCCTTTGAAGAAGATTTTGGAACAGAGGCCGCCAGCGTGCGCGACCCGGAGAATTATTTTTACCTTGTGGTGCGGGGCAATTCCATGGAGCCGCGCATACAAAGCGGAGACCTTGCCCTGGTTCGCCGCCAAAGCAACCTGGAAGACGGGGACCTTGGGGTGGTGGTGTACGGCGAGGGGGAGGGCACCCTGAAGCGGTTTTTGCGCAAGGGAAACGCCGTGGTGCTGCAGCCCTTTAACCCGGAATACGACACCTTAATTCTGGCCGGGGAAGAACTGGAAAAACTTTATATTGCGGGCAAAGTGGTGGAAACCAAGGCCCGCTGGTAATTTTGCAATACACGCACAAAACAGCCCGGCCTGCAAAGCGGCATTTTAGCGGGCCTCTGTTTTTTATACCCTTTTTTAAAAAGCCACACGGCAAAGGCAACACAACAGGCAGCAACGCTATGCTGCCGCGATGCAAAGGAACCGCTGTATGAACGTGATGCAAAAACTGACCATTCTGGCCGACAGTGCCAAATATGATGCGGCCTGTACTTCCTCCGGGGCCGACCGCCCGGGCGGTTCGGGGCTTGGAAGCACGGTTGCGGCAGGGTGCTGCCACAGCTTTTCGGCAGACGGGCGGTGTGTTTCCCTTTTAAAGGTATTGATGACCAACCACTGCATTTACAACTGCAAATACTGCGTAAACCGCAGCGGCAACGACGTGCAGCGCGCCGCTTTCACGCCCGAGGAGCTGGCGGAGCTGACCATCGAGTTTTACCGCCGCAATTACATAGAGGGGCTGTTTTTGTCCAGCGGGGTGCTGAAAAACCCCGACTATACCATGGAGCGCATGATTGGCGCGCTGGAAATTCTGCGCCACCGCTACAACTTTTGGGGCTATATTCATGCGAAAACCATCCCCGGCTCGTCGCCGGATTTGGTATACCGCCTGGGCCTGCTGGCCGACAGGCTGAGCGTAAACATTGAATTGCCCAGCGAGGCAAGCCTGAACCAGCTTGCCCCCAACAAAAGCAAAAAAGCCATTTTGCAGCCCATGGGGCAAATTGCAAAAGGGGTGCAGGCCAGCAAAAACGAATTGGTGCAGTACCGGCATGCCCCCCGGTTTGCATCGGCCGGGCAGGCCACCCAAATGATTATTGGCGCCACCCCCGAAACCGACCATAAAATTTTAACCTTGGCCGAGGGCTTGTACGGCAAGTTTTCGCTGAAACGGGTATTCTACTCTGCCTATATTCCGGTGGTGGAGGATACCCTGCTGCCCTCGGTGGATACCAAGCCCCCGCTTTTGCGGGAGCACCGCCTGTACCAGGCCGATTTTTTAATGCGCCAGTACAATTTTGCGGCAAACGAAATTTTAAGCGAGGAAACCCCCAATTTCAACCCCTATATGGACCCCAAATGCAACTGGGCCATTCACAACATTCACCATTTTCCGGTGGATGTGAACAAAGCCCCTTTGGCACAGCTGCTGCGGGTGCCGGGCATTGGCCCCACCAGCGCCCGCCGCATTGTAACGGCGCGCAAAAACGGGAAATTGGGAATGATAGAGCTGAAGCGCATAGGGGTTGTTCTGAAAAGGGCCCAATATTTTGTTGTAACAGCCGACAACCCCACCGGCATGCACATGGGCAAAGAGGCAACCGTGCGCGCGCTGATAGACCCGGGTATTTTCACCATGGGGGTGGAACAGCTGAGCCTGTTTGCCCCCCAGCAAAACGCGCGTGCGGCCCTGCCGGGGCCGGAGGATATTTCTTCGGTGGGGCAGGCGGTAGAGGAGGCGGTGCTGTGCCTGGCAAAAGCCCTTTAGCCCTGCCTGCCGATGTGGTGTACCAATACGACGGAAGCTTTGCCGGTTTTTTGTGCTGCATACACCAAAGCGTGTACAACCGCCAGCTGCCGCTGGCCATATACCCCGAGGCAGATTGCCAGCCAAGCCTGTTCCCGGTGGTAGAGGTGGAAACAAACCGTGAAAAGGCCGAAAAGGTACAGGGGTCTATCCCCTCTAAAATTTGCCCGGCGGCGCTTGAACTGGTGGAAACGGTTTTTTTGAGCTGCCTTGCGGAAAAAGAGAGAGCGCTTTTAATTTTTTTGCTGCTGGGGTACCGGCAGGGCGGGCGGGTAATGAATATGCTGGGGCACCCGGATGTTGCCCCGGTTTTGGAGGCGGCAAAACACCTGCAGGGGGAGGCCCACCTTTTAAAGGGCTTTGTGCGCTTTGCCGATTATGGCGGGGTGCTGGCGGCGGCAATTACCCCCAAAAATTTTGTGCTTCCCTTCTTGGCGAACCATTTTGAGGCCCGCTATTCCGATGAAAATTTTATGATTTTTGATAAAACCCACAGGGCGGCGCTGGTATATGAAAACAGGCAAAGCCGGGTAATTGCCCTGCAGCATGTGGAATTCCCCGAGTTGGGGGAAGAGGAAAAACAGTACCGTTCGCTTTGGAAGCAATTTTATAATACGGTGGCCATTGAAGCGCGCTACAACCCCAAGTGCCGCATGACCCACATGCCCAAGCGCTATTGGGAGAATATGGTGGAAATGCAGGATTTTTTGTAGAAGTAAGCCGAAGGAAGTAAGAAAGTAGGGTGTGGCGGTGTTTCGCCGGTGGGCCGGGCAAAGCTTTCAACCGGGTGCCGTAAAAGGGTGGAAAATTTTTGAAAAGCCGGTGCCAAAGCCGCAATTTAGTAGGGCGGGCGGCCTTATTATACGCCTGCTGAAGCGGTTGGCAAAACCCTCATAAAATTTTAAAAGCCCGTTTACAAGGTTTTACCCTGCCAAAACTTCATTTCAAAACATTTTGTCGGCTGCAAATACCGTATAATTTTGGTTTTAGGCAAAAAAACCACTTTAATTTAGAGTCGCTTTATAAAGCGTAGACCCTGCCAACACCTCCCTGCTGCCGCAAAGCAAAAGGCGGCTGGGCCGGAAGGCAAGCTGGGTGAAAACGGATAGGGCAAACAGGAAGGGGCCGGCAGCTGCCGGCCCCCTTCCCTGTATAACATGCCTTTTTTAAACCATTAAAAACAAATAAAAAAAACCGGCGCTTTACCGGTGAAACACGGCCTTGCCCCAAAAGGCAGGGCGCCCGCCCCCCTTTTGCCGCGCTATGGCGCCTGAACCTGCGCCGCAAAAAACAAGGTGCGGCGGGGGAAAAAGCGAAACGCAGAATAAACCTTTCAAAATAGAAAAGTCGCAGAGTAGAGGCAGGACAGAGCAGGGGCAGTACAGAGCAGGGGCAGTACAGAACAAGGGCAGTGCAGAACAAGGGCAATCCCATCGTTTCAACCGCGCGGCGGCAGGGTAAAAGGCCGTTTTTGGAAAAACGGAGGAAGGCCGCCGGTGGCCGCTTCATTAAAAAAGCGGCAGCCCAATAAAGGCCTACAAAGCGCCGAGGCTGCCGTGGCACGCCGCAACCGCTTGCCGCTGCCGGGGGCGGCAAAGCCGTGGTGCCCCCGCCGGCCCAAAGCAAAGGCAGGCGGGGGCAGAGTTAGTTTAAAAAAGCACGCAGCCTTTCTTTTATTGCCGGGGGAAGAGGTTCTTTTAACCAGAATTGCAGGCGGGGCAGGCTAAATTCGGTTGTTTGAAAATACGCTTCAAGGCTTGCCACCCGGGCCTGCCGGTGGGGCATCAGCATATAAAGCACGTACCAGTCTTCTAAAGGGCACAGGTAAATTTTGGTGCCGCCAATACAAAGGGTTTCGAAAAAAACGGGTTCCAGCCGGTATTCATAACAGCCGCCGGCATGCCGAATGGCAAACCCCGCCATTACGTCTACCTCCACCCCATCTACAACATACTCGGCAATATATGTTGTGGCGTAATTTGCGCTGGGGTTTGGCGGCTGCCTTGTGCCAAGGGCGGCCAGTATTTTGTCTGCCGCCTCGGCGCTTTCCGGCGCAATCATCAGGTCTATGTCGTTCGGTTTTGCCGCAAGCCCTTTGTAATACAGCAGCATGGAAGCGCCCAGCGCCCAGGAAATGCCCTGGCGGTTCAGCAGGGCGGCAATTTTCAGCAAACAATTTTGCATGGCAAGCCCCCTTTTTACAAGCGGTGGTTGGCGGCGGGTTGCCTTAAGTATACCACAGGCCCGGGGCGTATGCCCCGGGCCCGTGCGTGTTTATGACGGCAAACAAAAAGCGGCAGCTTTGCGCTGGTGTTTTAAAATTACCGTGCCTTGGTGCGTATTTCCTCTGCCAGTTCGGCAATAAAGGCATCTACCGGCTTCACGCCCGCCTTTTCTTCCTTTCGGGCGCGCACGGCCACAGTGCCGTCGGCCACCTCTTTGTCGCCCATAACCAGCATG
>JBKEBR010000246.1:0-3478 GCA_047973285.1 Oscillospiraceae bacterium
GCGGTATATCTGCCGTCAAAACGCATGCGGCAGATGGCGATAACAGACACGATTAATGAACTGTAGGGTAAAATTTCGCGCCTTTTGGCTAGGGCCGCGCTCCCGGCCGTTGAGGCAGCCCGGAACCGGTGTGGCTTGCTGCTTGCCTCGAATATATTGCTGGGTTTTTCAAAAAACATTTGGGTGGTGGTTGCCCTGTGGGGCGCCAATGGCGTGGCCCAAAGTGCTGTGTGGTGTAATATGGTGCGGCTTGTGTGCAACTGGTTTGTGCCAAGGCAGTACGGCAATGTATCTATATGGCTTTCCACCTCCATGGTGGCGGGGTCTATGGCGGCCCTTGGGATGTGCGGCTGGCTGGTTGGGTTTTTGCCCTGGCGGTGGCTGTTTTGGGTACCCGGGGCGGCGCTGGCCCTGTTCGCGTTTTTGTGGCTTGTTTTGGTAAAAAACAAGGCGCTGGACGCCGGGTTTGAAAATGTAAAAACCCCCTTTGTGGCTGCAGGAAGCCGTACACCCGGGCAAAAACAGCCGCTGGCGCAGTTTGTTTTTACATCGGGTTTGCTTTTGGTTACGGTGGTTTGCCTGGCGCAGGGGGTTATTAAAGAAGGCATTGGCCTGTGGGGGCCCAGCATGCTGCAAGAGGGCTTTTCCCTGCCGGCGGGTGCGGCTGCCCGCTTGCTGCTGTTTATACCGGCCATGAACTTCTTGGGCATTTTTATGGCGGCGGGGCTGCAAAAAATTTTCCCGAAAAACCTTTACGCCCCGGTGCTGCTGCTTATGCTGGGGGGCGGTCTTTGCCTTTTGGGGCTGCGGCTTGCCCTGCAGCGCTCGGTGGGGGGCGGTGTGCTGTTGCTGGCGGCCACAAGCGCGCTTATGTACGGTGTGAATGCCGTGCTGCTCAGCGTATTTCCACTTCGCTATACCGCCGAAGGGCGGGTTAGCTTTGTTTCCGGTTTTCTGGATTGTACTTCTTACATGGGCACGGGGGTTTCCACCCTTGCAACCGGGGCTTTTTTGGACGCGGGAAAGGGCTGGAACAGCGTATTTATGATGTGGGGTATGCTGGTGGCGCTGGGGCTTTTGGCATTGTTGCTGCTTATGCTTTCCCAAAAAAGAAAACAGGCTCCGGCAGAATAGCCGGGCAATCAAAACACAGCCCCGGCCGTTTGTTAAAAAAACGGCCGGGGCTGTGTTTTGAAAATGGCGCACAGGGCGGCATAGCCTTTGGGCGGGGAAAGAAAGACCTTTCGGGGTTACGCCCCGCGCCAAACCATCACTTTTTTCACAAGCTGTTTGGGCCTTTCCCGGGGCCGGGCCAAACCTTTGAGATTCAACTTTCCTTCCGGTGCAAAAACGGGGCGCGCCTTGCTTGCCATTTTTTAGCTGTATTTTTGTAAATGCATGGGGCCAACCACCCCGGTTTGTTACACGCGTATCGTAAAATGAAAATATTTTTACCACAGGTTTTAGAGGGTTTCTGTTTGGCTCGCTTTTTTTGAAAACGGCCATTTTGGTTGCATGCAAAAGAAAAACAGTGTATGATAGCAACAAGTTAGCTATGGCTAACAAATGCTGCCTTTTTCAGGCAAAACCCAGTAACGCAAAATAACCGGCACACATACGCGCAAAGCGGCGGAGGAAAATTAAATGCCCATTGAAGTAAACAACCTCGTAAAACACTTTACAAACACCTCTTTTAAAATAGAGGGAATATACCACTACGTGGTTGAACCGGGGCAATCCGGCTGTTTGGAAACCGCGCCGTTTGCCGGCTTTATTTTTCCGCTGGGCGGGCAGGCAGAGTTTGATTTTAACGGAACCACCTATATGGCCGGCCCCCAAAATGTGATACATGGCGGCGCCAGAATGAACCTGCGCAAGCGCGTGGTGGGCAATACAAAGTGGGAGTATATTCTGGTGCTGTACAACGAAGGGAAAACCAGCCGCAAAGAAATGGTTTTGGCCGATACCCATTTTGAGCTTGTTACAGGGCAAAGCGCCCGCCTTACAGATTTGCTGCGGCGTTTGTGGCGGCTGTCCAGCCAGCCGGGGGCCATTCCCGCGTTCCAAACCGAAACCATGTTCCGGTGTGTGCTGGAAGAGATATTTGTGTGTGCGCGAAACCTAACAAACGACGGGGCACAGGCTTTGTTCGAGCAAGTGTCCGCCTACATTCACGAATATTATATGGATTCCCTCACTGTGCGCAGGTTGGCGGTGGAGTGCCCCCCGATCTTTGTACCAGTGGAAGAGTTAGTTTTGATATGCTAAACTAACAAAAAGGAGCTGTACAAAAATGGGAAAAGCAAGGTACACAATGGAGCAGATTATCGTAAAATTGAGGGAAATTGAGATACTGTGCGGTCAGGGCAGCACAATAGCGGAGGCCGTTCGGCAGGCTGGGATAACGGAACAAACATACTACCGGTGGCGAAAAGAGTACGGAAGCATGGGAACGAGCGAGGCAAAACGGCTCAAGGAGCTTGAGAAAGAGAATATGCGCCTGAAGAAGTTGGTGGCGGAGCAGGCGCTGGATATAGCTATACTGAAGGACGTAAACTCAAAAAACTTCTAAGCCCGGCAAAGCGGAAGGCAGCGGTCGCATACGTCATGGAAGAGCACACGATGACGGAGCGGCGGGCATGCCGGGTATTGAGGGTGAATCGAACTGCCTATCGATATGAAGCTGTAAAGCTACCTGATGAGGATGAAATCCGTGCGGATATCATCGACAAAGCTTGCAATTACGGCAGGGTCGGATACCGCATGGTTACGAATATGATGCGAAATGAAGGGCGTAGAATCAACCACAAGCGGGTGGAACGCATCTGGCGGGAAGAAGGGCTGAAACTACCGAAGAAGCAAATCAAGCGCCGCAGACTGTTCCTCAATGACGGCAGTTGTGTGCGGCTTCGCCCGGAGCACCGGAATCATGTATGGAGCTATGATTTTGTCGAGGACAAGACCCTGGACGGGAAAAAGATTCGGTTTTTGAATATCATCGATGAGTACACGCATGAATGTCTGGCGAGTATTCCAAGGCGCAGTTGGCGCGGGAACGATGTCATCGAGGCCTTGGCAAACATCATGATAAACCGGGGGACGCCGGAATATCTTCGCAGCGATAATGGCAGTGAGTTTATCGCAAAGAAGCTCCGCCAATGGCTTTCGAGTCTGGGCGTGATTACGACTTACATTGAGCCGGGCAGCCCTTGGGAGAACGGTTACTACGAAAGCTTTAACGCCCGGATGCGGGATGAGTTCTTAAACGGTGAACTGTTCGGGAATATGCACGAGGCGAGGGTCTTGAGTCGGCGGTGGGTGGATTACTACAACACCATCCGCCCCCATTCAAGCCTCGGCGGAAAACCTCCCGCGCCACAGTCACTCATCCTTTCCGCCTGACAGAGTAAAACATTTCTTGCCGCATTCTTCAAGGGTCGAGATGAACGGCCTACGGCCGCCCTTGAACAATCCACCA
>JBKEBR010000247.1:0-23025 GCA_047973285.1 Oscillospiraceae bacterium
ATTAGCCGCGCGTTCGGCGCAGGTTGTACAACAAAGGCAGCCCTTTGCTTTTTATGGGGCTGCCTTTGTTGCGCGGCGGCACAGAGCAGTATGCGGAAATATGGAAATTTTGCGCCGGGCCGGCCCCTGGGGAAAGCACCCTGAGAGCGGCGTGCGGCAGGGCTTTTGCGAAAGCGATATGCCAAGCCCAAAAGGGGAGAACGGGGCTGTTTTGCGGTGGCCGCCGGTTTTATGCGGAAGGTTGGGAATTTTTGAAGAAAATTTGAAAAAATATTTGAACAGGTCGCCGGGGGCCGGTGAAAAAATATTTAAAAATGGTATGCGCCGCGGCGTTTGTGGTGTTGCCTGCGATGCTGTAAGAGTACCGCAAAAGGAGAACGCCGGTGCTTGCCCGCCGGGGCTGTTTTTGGTGTGTTTACGGGGCGTTTTACAGGGGGAATTTTATGCGGCGCACCGGTGCCCCGGGAGAAAGGGTTTGGGGGCGTTGTTTGCGCCGGGGCGTTTGTGGTACTATAAGGCTACGGCCAAAAGGGAAAAAAGGGTTTATTTACTGGGGGGCAGCCATGAAAAAGCGAAAAGGGCGGCTGCAAAAGTGGCTGCAAAAGGTGCCCCTGCGCAAAAAAATAGGGGCGCTGGTGGCCTGTATTATTGTGCTTATGCTTGCCTCGGGGGCAACAAGCCTTGCGGTTGTTATTTATTCCACCCGCAGCATGCAGAATACCCTGAACAACAATTACGCCAGCTACAATTTGCAGCAGGCGGTGGTGGAGGAAACCCGCGCCTTTAACGCCCTGATACGCAACAGGACCTTTGAAACCGAGGAGCGGCTTACCGAGGCCTGCGGGCAAACCCGGCGCTACCTGGAAGCCATGCCCTACGACTATGAGCAAACGGGCGAAAAGCGTTTTGAAATTACCTGGACCATTCGCAACAGCTATGCGCAGTATGCCGCCCAGCGCGACGCAGTGCTGGCAATGAACATTGAAGACACCGACTATATACGGGAGGTATACACCACCTACTCTATGCAGGAGTATTTGGAGAAATACTGCGCCAACCTTACCAAAACCATATTTGAAGAGGGCAACGCCGCCTACGAAACGCAAAGCCTGTATTTTGTGCGCATTCCCTATATTTTGGTGGGGGTTAGCCTGACGGCCCTTTTTCTTTTGCTGTTTATTTTGTATTCCGTTGCCATAGCGGTTTTTCGCACCCTGAATGAGCTGGCGCATGCCTCCCGCAAAATTGAGAACAATGAGTTTGACATTCCCGATATTTCCTGGGAAAGCCCCGACGAGGTGGGGCAGCTGGTGCGCGCCTTCAACAAAATGAAGCACGCCAACAAGCAGTATGTGCTGGAAACCGAGCGAAAAAGCGCCATGGAGGAGCGGCTGCACCAGAAGGAAATAGAAAAGGTAGAGCTGGAAAAACGCTATTCCGCCGCGCAGCTTCAGCTTATTAAAAGCCAGCTTCAGCCGCATTTTTTGTTCAACACCCTCAGCACCATTGCCCGCATGGCGCAAATAGAGGGGGCGCCCACCAGCAAAAATATAACGGTTGCCGTAAGCAACCTGCTGCGCTACAACCTGCGCACCACAGACCACATGGTGCCGCTGAGCCAGGAGCTGAAGGTGGTGCACGACTATATGTATATTCAGCAAATGCGCTATGGCGAGCGGGTGCAGTACAGCATTGCCAACGGCGTGGACCCGCTTGAAACAAGCGTGCCGGTATTTTTGCTGCAGCCCCTGGTGGAGAACGCAATTATCCACGGTATTTCCAAAAAGGAGGAGGGGGGCAAAATTTTTGTCTCCATTCGCCAGCGAGGCAAGGTGCTGCGCATTGCGGTTACCGACACCGGCGCGGGCATGCCGCCCGAAAGGCTGGAGCAGGTGCGGGCCGCCATGCAAAGGGAAGAGGCGGGCGTTGGGGTTGGCATTGGGCTGGGCAACCTTTGCCGCCGCATTCAGGCCTTTTATGAAAGCGGAAGCGTAAACATTTACAGCAAGCCGGGGCACGGCACGGCGGTGCTGATTGATTTTGGCCCTGCCAAAAAGGAGGAGATTTGATGTGCCATTTGCTGATAGCGGAGGACGAGCCCATTGAAAGAATGGCTTTGGCAAGCGCCCTTCACGGGTATTTGGGCGAGGGCTACACCCTGCACCAGGCGGGCAACGGCCGGCAGGCAATGGAGCTGTTTGCCCGGCACCCCATTCAAATAGCGTTTTTGGACATTGAAATGCCGGTGATGACCGGCATTGAGGTGGCGCAGCAGATTTATGCGGAAAACCCGGCCTGCTGCATTATTTTTTTGACGGCCTTCGACCGTTTTGACTATGCCAGAAAAGCCATTTCGGTGCGGGCGCTGGAATACCTGCTGAAGCCCTATTCAGACCAGGAGCTGTTTGCCGCCGTGGAGATGGCCCTTCAAAAAACCGAAAGCAGCGCACCGGCCGAGCCTGCGGGCGAGGGGATTGCCTCGATTGCGTCTTTAATGGAGCAGTTTGTATGCGACCATTACCGGCAGGATATTTCCATGCAGGACGCCGCCCGCGCGCTGAATTATTCCGACCCGTATTTCTGCAAAATGTTTAAACAAAATTTTGGGCAAAGCTTTACCGCCTACCTGACCGAATACCGCATAGGCTGCGCCAAGGAGCTGCTGCGCAGGCCCACCGTGAATATTAAGGAGGTTGGCGAGCAGGTGGGCTACCCCGACCCCAATTATTTTGGCAAGGTTTTCCGGCGGCTGACGGGGCAGAGCCCGTCGGAATACCGAATGTCCAAGTTGCTGCCATAAAAAGGATATTCAGCATAATATACATCAAAATCGCTCTACATTTGTGTAAAATGTAGAGCGATTTTGTTTATAGTGCATAAAAAGATAAAAAAGTACGGGAATTCACAAAATATTACGATACCAATTTTGGGGTGGAGGCGGCTATAATAAACAGCGCAGATTGAATATTTGTGTTTCATTTTTTAACACTGTGCTGGCGGCAGAGGAGGACTGAGTATGGCCGAGGAACTGTTCCGTATGGAGGGTATCAGCAAAAGTTTCCCTGGCGTAAAAGCGCTGGACAAGGTGAGCCTTGCGGTGGACAAGGGCGAAGTGCTGGGCCTTGTTGGCGAGAATGGCGCGGGCAAATCTACCTAGATGAAAATTCTTTCGGGCGTATACCGCGCCGACGAGGGAGAAATTTTTATTGAAGGCGAAAAGGCTGAAATTGACAGCGTGGCCAAGGCGCACGCGCTGGGCATTTCGATTATTATGCAGGAGCTGAACATGTGCGGCCACCTGAGCGTGGCAGACAACATATACATTGGGCGGGCGCACAAAAAAGGCCCCTTTATAGACGACAAAAAAATGCACCGGGAAGCGCAGAAAATTTTGGACGACCTGGGCATTCGGCTGAACACCTACGCCAGGGTGAACGATTTGAGCGTGGCGCAGCAGCAGATGGTGGAAATTGCCAAGGCCATCAGCTTCAATTCCAAAATACTGGTGCTGGACGAGCCCACCGCCACCTTAACCGAGCGTGAAATTGACCAGTTGTTTGAAATTATTCGGCGCTTGCAGGAAAAAGGCGTTGGCATGGTGTATATTTCCCACCGCATGGCCGAGCTGAACCGTATTTGCGAGCGGGTTACCATTATTCGCGACGGGCAGTACATTGGCACCCATGCGCTGAAGGAAATTACCATGGACGAGCTAGTGAACATGATTGTGGGCCGCCCGCTGGAGGACAAATACCCCAAGCACGTGCGCACGGTGGGCCCGGTGGTGTTTGAAGCCCGCAATGTGCGCCGGGGCAAAAAGGTGAACGTAGACCACTTTTGTGTGCGCAAGGGCGAAATTCTTGGCATTTCGGGCCTGGTGGGGGCGGGGCGCACCGAGCTGATGCGCTGCATATTTGGCGCCGACCGCGCCGAAAGCATGGAGCTGGAAATGGACGGCAAGCCCATTAAAATCCATTCGGTAATTCAGGCCATTGCCAACGGAATAGGCTATGCCACCGAAGACCGCAAGCGCGACGGGCTGGCTTTGGGGCTGGATGTAAAGTACAACACCAACATGGCCCATTTGAAGCAGCTGACCCACTTTGGCTTTTTGGACGACCGCGCCGGGGCCGAAAACGCCGAAAAGTATGTGCGGCTGCTGCGCACCAAAACACCCAGCATTCACCAGCTATGCCGCAACCTTTCGGGCGGCAACCAGCAAAAGGTGGTTTTGGCAAAGTGGCTTTGCAACGACGTAAAGGTGCTGATTGTGGACGAGCCCACCCGGGGAATTGACGTGGGGGCCAAATACGAGGTATACGAGCTTTTTAACCAGCTGAGCGACCAGGGCGTGGCCATTATTATGATTTCGTCGGAGCTGCCGGAAATTTTGGGCATGAGCGACCGGATACTGGTTATTCATGAGGGCGGCATAAACGGAGAGCTAAGCGCCAAAACCGCCACACAGGAGCAGATTCTTTACCTTGCGGCCGGGTACAACAAGCTGGAAGGCAAGCCCGCGCCAACACTTGCTACGGTATAACGAAACGGAGGAACCAGTATGCAGCCAAAACAGCCAGAAATTGCCAAAAAGGGTGGCACCTTCGGCAAGCTTAACGCGGCCACCCGGCGGGCCATTTATTCCAGTGGCATTCTTGCGGCGTTGTTCGGGTTATTTTCATACCTGTCGTTTGACAAATTCCTTGCCCCTACCAACCTGCAAAACCTGCTGCAGCAAATTGTTACCTACACCATTATTGGCTGCGGCCTTACCTTTTGCCTTGTGTGCGGCGGCAACGATTTGTCGGCCGGCGCCTCTATGGCCCTGTCGGGCATTATTGTGGTAAGCCTGCTTACCAATGGCGTGCCCCTGTGGCTCAGCATTATCATCTGCCTTGGCATGGGGCTTTTAACCGGCGTTATGAACGGCTTTTTCATTGAAATTTTGGGGGTTGTGCCCTTTGTGGCAACCCTTGCCACCCAGTGGGTGTACAGGGGCATGGCAAACGTGCTGGTAAACGGCGCCCCCCTATACACAACCGAAATACCGTCGGAAGCGGTTCAAAAGCAGTTTTACATTCTGGGCGGCGGGCGCATTGGCGGCAGCGGGCTGCCGTACAGCGTTATTATTACCTTTGTGTACGCCATTATTTTGGGCATTGTGCTTTCAAAAACCCGCATTGGCCGCCAAATTTACGCCTGTGGCTCCAATCTGGAGGCGGCAAAGCTTTCCGGCATTAACGCGGTAAAAACCCGCATGTTTGCCTATTGCATTTCCGGCCTTTCCGCCGCCATTTGCGGTATTCTGGTGGCCTCACGGCTGAGCAGCGCACAGCCCACCGCGGGCAACGGCTATGAAATGGAGGCCATTGCGGCTTCGGTTTTGGGCGGTATTTCCATACTGGGCGGCGAGGGCACCATTCTGAACACCATTATTGGCGCCTTGATGATGGGCATTATCCGCAACGGGCTGAACCTGAACAGCGTGAACTCTTTCTGGCAGCAGGTAATTGTGGGCTTTATTCTGCTGATTGCGGTTGCCTCGCAGACGGCCAACAAGGACGGCCAGCTGGACGGCATTAAAAGGTTTTTTAGGCTTGGAAAAAAACAGCCTGGATAAAATAAACATACATATAGGAGGTTACAGTATGAAAAAGTTCGCATCGTTTACCCTGGCAATTCTCATGGCCCTGTTTGTTTTTGCGGGTTGCAGCAACACGGCAACCGCATCTTCCGCCGCCGCGGGCACCAGCGCCGCCGCGTCCACCGAAAGCACTGCCGGTGGGGAAAAAACCATTTACGTAATTGTAAAGGTGCTGGGCAACCAGTATTGGAGCGTGCTGCAGGCCGGCGCCGAGCAGGCGGGCAAAGACCTTGGCTGCAAGGTGGTTGTGGTGGGCACCGCCCTGGAATCGGACATTGAGGGGCAGCTTACCCTGCTGCAAAACGCAGTTTCCGCCCAGGCGGACGGCATTGTAATTGCCCCGCTGGACAGCGTGTCGCTGGACGCCCCCATTACAGAGGCCTACAATTCGGGCATTCCGGTTGTGCTGGTAGACACCGTTATCAAAAGCGACAACTACAGCGCGGCCCTGCTTACCAACAACGTAGAGGCGGGCAAAACCGCCGCCGAAGAGTTGATTCGCCTGTTTAAGGAAAAGGGCATTGTGGAAACCGAAGAGGCCCAGGTGGCCATTCAGGTGGGTTCTTCCGGCTCGCAGACCATCAACGACCGGGTGGCCGGTTTTACCCAGTATTGGTCTGAAAACGCGCCCGAGGCGTGGACCATTTTAAGCAACGACATTAAGGTGAATGAAGGCGACATTAGCAAGGCTGTGGGCTTTGCACAGGACTTTATGACCACCTACCCCAACCTGAAGGGCGTATTTGGCCCCAACAACGGCTCTACCGTTGGCTTTGTTACCGGCCTTACCGAGGCAAAGCGCACCGATATTGCCATGGTGGGCTTCGACTTCTCCTCCGAAATTGAAACCATGATTCGCGGCGGCGAATTCGACGTTTCTTCGGTGGTGCAGCGCCAGTACTTTATGGGCTACGACGGTGTAAAAACCGCTTTGGAGCTGGCCAACGGCGGCACCGTGGCCGAAAAAACCATTGACACCGGCGTTATTCTGGTGGACAAAAACAACGTGGACTCGGAAGAGGTTCAGGGCGTTATTAACCCTTGATTTTCAGCAAAAAATAAAACGGAAGGCATGCTTTGCATAAAGGCATGCCTTCCGTTTTATAACAGGACTTTTTGCCGGAGATTGTAAGGGACTGCCCGCGCGGCAGGCGGCGTAAAATAAACAAAGGTGTGGCAAATGCCGCGCCGGCTTTTGCTTGCGAAAGGCGGCCAACCATTGTATGATAAAATTGTTGTTTGCCCAGGGCGCCGGATTTTATTTGAAAAGTGAGGGGACAGGGTGAAAAAGCGCATTTTTACGCTGTGTTTGGCTGTTGTTTTTTTGGTGCAGGGCGGCTGCACGCCCGCCCTGCCCAACTCGATAACAAAAGCTCCCCAATATGTGTTTACCTATGCCGAAAACCAGGCGGAGGACTACCCCACCACCCAGGGGGCCTACCGTTTTGCAGACCTGGTTTATTCCCGCACCGGCGGGCGCATTAAAATAAACGTGTACCCAAACGCCGCCCTGGGGGACGAGCCCTCGGTTTTGGACCAGCTGCGGTATGGGGGCATTGACTTTGCGCGGGTTTCGGTGATGAGCATGGCCGACAGCATTCCCGAATTGAATGTTTTGCAGCTGCCCTACCTGTACGAGGACAGCGAGCACATGTGGAGCCTTTTGGACGGCGAGGTGGGCGGGCAGTTTATTGCGCTTTTGCAGGAAAACGGCTACATAGGGCTTTCCTGGTACGATGCCGGGGCGCGTAATTTTTACAGCGCGGGGAAGGCCATTGCCAGCCTGGAGGATTTGGCCGGCATGAAAATTCGCGTGGCCGAATCTTCTTTGATGGCAAGCCTTGTGCGGCTGCTGGGCGCCACCCCCCTTACCATTACCTATTCCGGCGTATACTCCGCGCTGGAGCGGGGCATTATAGACGGCGCCGAGAACAACCTGCCCTCGTACCAATCGGCCGGGCACTATGCGGTGGCCCCCTACGTTACGCTGGACGCCCACAACCGGATTCCAGAAATTCAAATTTGCTCTCCCGGCACCTGGAACCAGCTGTCGCAAAAGGACCAGGAAATTGTTTTGTCTTGCGCAAAGGAATCGGCTGAATACGAGCGCATGCTTTGGGGAATGAAGGAGACGGCGGCGCGCGAGGCGCTGGAAAAGGCGGGCTGCACCATTACCGAGCTTTCGCCGGAGGAAATGGCGCGTTTTAAAGAGGCGGCCCAGCCGCTTTACGAGGAATTTGCCGCAAGGTACCCCAATTTGGTGCAGGGCATTCTTCAGGGGGCGCAGTAAATAAACAGGCTCTGTTTTTGCCAAAGGCAAAAAGCGTTCTGCGGCCGCAAAATTTTGCCTTGCCGCGCCGGCGGCCGCCCCCGGCCGGATTTGCCGCGGTTTTAGGAAATGCTTGGCCGCCCGGTGCTTGGCGCAGAGAGCTTTGCCCTGGAAGGTAAGAGCAGAGTACCGATGTTTTGGGTGTTTATGCCCGGTGCCAAACAAAAAACCCACCCGAATACGGCGGGTGGGTTTTTGCTTTTGTGTATGGGGCTACCATTCAAAAGCCAGCACGGTAACCTCGTGGTATTTTTCGCCCTTGCCCAGCAGGGTGGAGGGGAATTCGGGAAAGCTGGGGCTGCAGGGGTAGTGCTGGGTTTCAAGGCAAAAGGCCGAGCGTGCGGGAAAGGGGCTGCCGTTTAAAAAGTTGCCGGTGTAAAGCTGAACACCCGGCTGGGTGGTGTACACCTTCATGCTGCGGTTGCTTTTTAGCTCGCGGGCAATGGCAGCCAGCGCCAGGGCATGGGGCTTGGCCTTGTTGATGATAAAGTTATGGTCGTAGCCGCCCCCGGCAATTAGCTGGGGGTCGTTTTGCCCAATGTCTTGCCCAATGGGCTTTTCAGAGGTAAAGTCGAAGGCGCCGCCCTTTACCGGCAGCACGCGGCCGGTGGGGCAAAGGTCGGCCCCTGCCTCTAAAAAGGTGTTGCAGTTGAGGCAAAGCAGCTGGTTTTCCATGGTTTTTGCACCGGCGCCTTCCAGGTTGAAGTAGCTGTGGTTGGTAAGGTTGATGTAGGTGTCGGCGGTGGAAACGGCGCGGTAGTCCAGCGTGAATTGGTTGTCCTCGGTGAGGGTGTAGGTAACGCCCACCCACAGTTCGCCGGGAAAGCCCTCTTCGCCGGAGGGGGATATGTAGGTGAGGGAAACGCTGCTTTCCCCAATAACCTCGGCACCGAACACCCTTTTGTGGTAGGTGCCGTGCAGGTGGTTTTCGCCGTTGTTTTTGGAAAGGGTGTAGGTTTGGCCGTTTAGGGAAAAGGCGGCCCCCTTAATGCGGTTTGCAAAGCGGCCCACAAAGCTGCCCTGCGAGCTGGTGTCCTGCTCGTACTCGGCCAGTGTGCCAAAGCCCAGCACCACATTGGCGGGGCCGGTTTTGCCCGGCACCACAAGCGAGGTGATGCGGCACCCGTAATTGATAAAGGATACCTCCATGCCGTTTTTGTTTGCCAGAACAAATTTTTCCACCGGGGTTCCCTCTGCGGTGGTTCCAAACTGCTGCCTTGTTAAAGCCATTCTCACAGGTCCTCTCTTCCATAAATTCTGCCTTTTACAGCAACGCAAAGCGGTGAAGCGCCCGCTTATTCGGCGGGCCCGCCCACCGTTTCCAGCTTTTGGTAAATTTTTTGCATGCGCTCGTCCAGCTCGGCAATGCTGCCGGCGCACTCGGAAAGCTCGACCGCAATTTCGCCGGGCACCTTGCCGTTTGTTTTGTACCGCAGCTGGTGCTCGAGGCTTGCCCAAAAATCCATGGCGATGGTGCGAATTTGAATTTCCACCGGCACCAGGTGGGTTTCGGTGGAAAGGTAAACCGGCACCTTTACCACCAGGTGCAGGCTGCGGTAGCCGTTGCTTTTGGGGCGGCGGATATAGTCGTGCCGGCGCACCAGCTGAAGGTCGCTTTGGGCCAGCAAAAAATTGGCCAATTGGTAAATGTCGTCTAAATACGAACAAATTACCCGTACGCCGGCAATGTCGGTAAGCTCGGTGCGCATTACCTCTATGCTGGGCGTAAGGTTGCGCCGCCCCAGCTTTTCGAAAATGCTTTTCGGGGTTTTGAGGCGGGTTTGTATGGTGTGTATGGGGTTGCGCTTGTGGCGGAACTGGAATTCATCGTCCAAAATTTCCAGCCGGGTGCTTATTTCGCGTATGGCGCTGCGGTATAAAACCTGCAGGTCCATATACCCTGCCAGCAGGTTTTCCATCTGCTCTGCCGAAACCCCCATTTTTTGGGAGGCATATTGCTGCAGGGTAAGGTTTTCAGGTACTTTATTTTCCATGGCAACACTCCCGTTTTGGCAAAATTTGAAAGAAAAACAGGTAAGGGCCTACAACATAGGGGCCAAAAAGCGCGCAACAATGCGCACCAGCCGCTTCCAAAGGGAAATATGGCGGGTATCCTCCAGGCTTATTTCGCGGGCGCGGGCAAAGCTGTTCAGCATATCGTTTTTTGCCTCGTTTACAATTTCGCCGCCGTAAAAGCAGGTGCAGTTTTCAAAGTGCAGGTAGAGGCTGCGGTAATCCATGTTGGCGCTGCCAACAATGGCAACCTTGTCGTCGCTTACATACATTTTGGCGTGGTTAAAGCCGGGGGTGAACTCGTAAATTCTTACCCCGGCCCGCAGCAGGGTGGGGTAGTAGCTTTGGGTTAAAATAAAAACGGTGGGCTTGTCGGGAATGGCGGGGGTAAGCAGCCGCACATCAATGCCGCTTTTGGCGGCAAGGGTGAGGGCGGTCATCATTTCGTTGTCGAGAATGAGGTAGGGGGTGGAGATATACACATAGTCCCGCGCGCCGGTAATAACCTTTAAATAGGCGTTTTCGGAGATGTTTTCCCCGTCCAGAGGGGTGTCGCTGTAGGGCTGCACAAGGCCGTTTTCCAGCATGGTGTTGGGGTGGGGCAGGGGCTGCGCGGGCGGGCGGTAGGCCTCGTAGTCGGTTTGGGTTTTGGCCACAAAGTCCCAGGCTTTCAAAAAGGTAACCGTAAGGCTGAAGGCGGCGTCCCCCTCCAGCTTAAAGGCGGTGTCCTTCCATTCGCCAAAGCGCTGGTGCACGTTGATGTATTCATCGGCAATGTTGAGCCCGCCCGAAAAGGCGATGGTGC
The DNA here is from genome assembly GCA_047973285.1 of Oscillospiraceae bacterium. GTDB lineage: Bacteria > Bacillota > Clostridia > Oscillospirales > Ruminococcaceae > JAAYCI01. The sequence continues at coordinate 10,792 of JBKEBR010000247.1, forward strand.
CGTCGATGGCGGTAATTTTGCGGTGGTCGCGGTGGTTGAGCATGGCATAGTCTGACACGTGGGCGGTGAGGGCCAGGGGGCTGAAGGCGTAGCACTGAATGCCCTTGGCGCGCAGGGTTTTATCGTAGTTGGCGGGCAGGGTAAACAGGCTGCCGAAGCCGTCGTAAATAACCCGCACGTCCACCCCCTCGGCCGCCTTGCGGCAGAGGATATCCAGCACGGTGTTCCACATATAGCCTTCTTCATAAATAAAGTACTCCATAAAAATGAAGCGCTCGGCGGCCTCAAGGGCTTTTATAAAGGGCGGGAAAAAAACCTCCCCAATGGGGTAGTAGGACACCGCCGTGTTGGTGTATACCGGCGAGCCGGAGTAGTGCAAAAGGTACTGAGCCGTGTGGAAAAGCCGCTGGTCGCTGGTTTTCAGGGCGGGCAGAATGTGCTTTTGCTGGCGCATGGCAAGCTGCGCGCGTTTTTCTATTTCGTCGAACTGGCGCTGCTGGCGGGCGGGCACATGGCGGTGGCCCCAAAGCAGGTAAAACAGGGTGCCGGTTACCGGCATAATAACCACAATTAAGGTCCACATAAGCTTGTAAGCGGGGTTCAGGTCGTCTTGCTCGAGAATGGTAACCAGCACCAGCACCGTAATAATGGTGATAAGGGTATAGGCAAGGGCCCCCGTGTTGGCAAACAGCATGACAAGGGCCACAAAAAAACCAATTTGCAAAAGAGCCAGCAGGGCAAAGGCAAAAGTTTTGGACAGAACAACCCGCATGATTTTTTTAAACATAAAAGACCCCCTTTTGCTGGAACAGCTGTGGTAAAAGGGCTAGGCGCCCGTGCCCGCAGAGGCGGGTGCAGAGGAAACCGGCAGCGATACGGCGGCGGAGGCCGCAGGCGCCGCATAGGCCTGCACCGCAACGCTGAGGATTTCGATGGTGGTTTTGGGGCTTTGGTTGGCGTTGGTGGAGGAGGCGCAGATGGCGTCCACCACGTCCATGCCAAGGTACACCTGCCCGAACACGGTGGCGGTATTGTCGAGGTAGGGGGCGCCCCCGGCCTCGGCGTAGGCGCTTACCACGGCCTCGCGAACCCCGGCGGCGGCAAGCGCTTGCTGCGCGGCCTCTGGCACGGAATTTTGCGGGGTGGCCACAATATAAAACTGGCTTTGGTTTTGCCCGGCTTCGCCGGTGGCCGACGCCATGCACAGCGCGCCGGAGTAATGGTGCAGCTTGTCGGAAATTTCATTCGGGAAGGGCACGCCCCAGGCGCTTTCCCCGCCGGTGCCGCTGCCGGTAGGGTCGCCCCCTTGAATGATAAAATCTTGTATAACGCGGTGGAAGGAGGTGCCGTTGTAGGTTTGCCTTTGTGCCAGCAGGGTAAAATTTTTCACCGCCTGGGGGGCATACCCGGGAAAAAGTTTTGCCGCAATGGTGCCCTTGCTGGTTTCAATAACGGCGACGAGGTCGCCCTCGGCCGGGGCGGCAAACTGGGCTTCGGCGCTGGTTACCGCCGAACGGGTGCGGCTGCCACCCTGGCCCTGGCCGGGGTTTTGCGTGCCGCAGCCGGCAAAGGCCAGCAATACGCATGCCGCCAAAAAAAAGCAGGCCGCCCTTTTGATACTACCACCGCCCTTTGCCATGTAAAAATGCAGATACAGCTTTTTATATTATAACACATTCTGTAAAAAATGCGCTGCCTGCGGGCACAAATTTGCCCCTGCCCCCGTATTTGCGCCTTGCCGCGTTGCTTGACGAAGCGGGGGGAATTGGGGTATCATAAAGCTATGGAAAACCTTGGGAAATGCACTTTCCTTTTGCCTGCCGCGACGAGGGGAAAAGGGGAACCGGCCCGTTTTCCTGAAAACTGAAGTGTAAGGCCAGGTTGCAGGGCCGGCCAAAAGGAGATACAGATGAGCGACGAAAAAATTCCCGTGGAGCAGCAAGAGGAATATGAGCCCGATATTCTTACCCTGGAGGATGAAGAAGGGGTAGAGCACACCTTTGAGGTGCTGGATGCCGCAGAATATGAGGGCGAGCGTTACCTTGCCCTTGTTCCCTACAGCGAAGACCCCGACGAGCGCCTTGCCGAGGACGCCGAGATGATTTTGATGAAGGTGAGCGAGGAAGACGGCGAGGAAGTGCTGGACCTTGTGGATGATGAGGACGAGCTGTACAATGTTGGGCAGGTGTTTATGAAGCGCCTGTCGGAGGTATACAATATAGATGTAGAGGAATTGGCCGCCCAGCTGGAAGCGGAAGAGGACGGCGAAGAGTAAAGCCGATGCGGGCAGCCTGCCTTGTTCGATTTGTTGCAGCCGTAATTATCCTACTGGTTATTAAAAGGGAGCCCGTGTTCACCCACGGAATGCAGACCTCCCGGCTTTGCCGGAAGAAGGGAGCGTGAACTGGGCGATAGGGCACCCACCTGCTTGCGAGAGTGGGTATAACTAGGCTGCAGACGGCAGGGCGGGCTTCTATTGTTTTAATAAAAAGGTTTAAAATAGAAAATTTTGGGTTTGGCGCCGAAAGTTTACGGTTGCTTGGCGGATAATTTTTGGCTAATGTGCTAAAAATTGCCCGCTTTTTATTGTGCACTCTGCATTCGCTTGAAAAACCCAAAAGAAGAGAGTATTATGAAGCATGCGGCAGGCGGGGCGGCAACGCAAAACGCCTTGCGGCAAAACAGACAACAGCGCAAAACGCGGTTGCTTTTGCGGCATTTTGCAGGAGATTGCTATGGAAAACAAAAAACAGGTTTTAAGTATCAGCCTGCAGCAGATTATTCAAACCGACAAACAGGCGGAAGAAATTCTTCAGCAGGCAAAAACAAAAAATGACGAAATTGTAAAGCAGACGGCCCTTGAAAAGGCCGAGATACTGAAAGACGCTTCGGCCCGCCGGGAGGAGATGGTTCGCCAGGTGGAGACCGAAGAGGAGGCCGAGCTTTCCAAAACCCGGCAGCAGCTTGCCGCCCGCTTTGAGGAGCAAAAGCAGAGCCTTGAGCGGGAGGTGCAGGCGCACCGGGAAGAGTGGATAAGCGGCATTGTGGGCCGCATTGTGGGGGCCGGGTCAAAGGGCTCGGCTTGTTTGCGCGAAAGGAGGCGGGCGAATGGCGCATGCATCTCTGGCAATTATTCCAAAGGCGCGGGGCATGTACGCAAAGCGTATGCGGCCCGCCGAATACGAAGAGCTTATGCGGCGGCGCACCGTGCCCGAGGTGGCGGCCCTGTTGAAAAAGCACCCTTATTTCGGCGACAGCCTGGCTACGCTTTCGCCGGTAGACCCCCACCGCGAGCAGCTGGAAGAGCTGCTGAACATGGACATTTTTAATAAATACGAGGCACTGATGCGGTATGACTTCACAAGCGAGAGCTTTGCCTTTTATTTTATTATAGAGTGTGAAGTAATCGAGCTGCTGCGGGCCATGCGCATGATAAGCACCGGCATGGCAAACCGGTACATTCGCCACCTTCCGCCCTTTTTGGAGGGCAAAATTCGGTTTGACCTGTTCCGCCTGGCAGAGGCGCGCAGCTTTGGGGAAATGCTGGAGGTGCTGCGCTATACACCTTACTATAAGGTGCTGCGGCCGCTTTACCAAAAAGACCCCGCGTTGCGGGATTACCCCGGCGCCGAGGCGGTTATGATTCGGTTTTATTACGCCTGCCTGTTTGAGCTTGCCGCAAAGCACCTTCCCCCGCGGGAGGAAAAGGCGGTGCGCACCCTGTTTTTGCAGGAGGCCGAGCTGTACAACGTGAATGTTGTTTTCCGCAGCAAAATTTACTTTGGCGAGGCTTACGGCAGCGAGCAGATACGCCGGATGCTGCTGCCCTACCGCTACCGGCTTAGCCCCCGGCGGCTGGACGAAATGCTGGCGGCCAAAAGCCCCGAGCAGATGATGGAAATTTACCACCGGGCGGTGGGTTTGGCGCAAACGGCGGGCCCGGTGGACATGGAGGCCTTTGACGCCGAAACCGGGCGGCTTAAATACCGCCAGGCACAGCGGGTGCTGCACCTTACCACCTCGCCTTCGGCGGCGCTGGCCGCGTTTATTGCCCTTGCAAAGCTGGAGCGGGACAATGTGGTAAACATTATAGAGGGGGTGCGATATGGCCTTACCCCGGAGGAGATACGGGCTCTTTTGCGCTGCTGAAGAGAGAGGGCCCTGCCGGTATACGGTTCCACCAACAATTTCGTTCGCCGTGGCGCGGTGCAAACGGGAAAGGCGTGATAAACGATGAGCGTCGCAAAAATGAAATACCTGAACGTGTACGGGCCCGAAGAAAAGCTGGCGCTGGCGCTGGGGGCCATTGCACGCTGCGAGTGCTTTGCCCCTGAAAGCGACGAGGCAATTCATTCGGCCATACGGCTGGATATAAACCGCTACGAGCCGCTGTTGACCAAAGCGAAGGGCCTGCTGAAAGACCTTGGGCAGCCAACCGTAAACCCGCCCTTTGAGGGGGACGAAAAGGCTTACGATGTGGATACGGTGGGGGATTTCCTGGAAAAATTTGCCGGGCAGGTTGCCAGCATTAACCAGCGCAGAACCTTTTTGGAAAATGAGCTGGCGGTGTACAGCAAAACCCGCAGCCTTTTGCAGCACATGACAGACCTTGACGTAAACTTTGACGAATTGTTCAAGGTGGGGTACCTGAAGGTTCGCATTGGGCGGCTACCCAAAACAAGCTATGTGCGCCTTGCCTATTACGCCCAGAAAAAGTTCAACTTCACCTCTTACTTCAACTTTACGGTGTACGATTTCGATGGCGAATACTACTGGGGCCTGTATTTTGCCCCGGCCGACAGCGCCAAGGAAATTGACGACATTTTCAATTCGCTGTACTTCGAGCGAACCCGCATTCCCGAATTTGTGCATGGCCGCCCGCAGGAGGCGCTGGAGGCGGTTTCCACCCATATTCAGGAGCTGCAAACCAGCCTGGACGATTTGGTGAACCCGCAGGAGATTGCCGCCGACAAGGATGTGGAGATTATTCGCGGCATGGAGGCCTGGCTGGTGCACATGAACCAGCTGTTTGAAATGAAGAAATACGCGCTGGTGTTTAACCACACCTTTTACATCAGCGGGTTTGTGCCGCAGCAGGAATACGCAGGTTTTAAGCAAAAGCTGGAGGCGGTGGACGAGGTAAAGCTGAAGGAGGCCGACCAAAAGCAGGAGCTGCCGGTTTCGCCCCCTGTAAAGCTGGAAAACCACTGGTTTGCAAAGCCCTACGAAATGTTCACCACCATGTACGGCCTGCCCACCTACCACGATTTAGACCCCACTTTTTTGGTTTCGGTTATTTATTCGGTGTTGTTTGGCCTTATGTTTGCAGACCTTGGCCAGGGCATTGTGCTGGGGCTGTTCGGTTATTTTTACATGTACAAAAAGCGGGGCATGGCCATTGGCGCCGTGCTGGCAAGGGCGGGGGTTTTCAGCGCGCTGTTTGGCCTTTTGTTTGGCAGCGTGTTTGGCTACGAGCACCTTTTGGACCCGCTTTGGAGGGCCATGGGCCTTGCGGAAAAGCCCTTTGAGGTAATGGCCGGCGGCAGCGTAAACATTATTTTGCTGGGCTCCATCAGCATTGGTGTTGTGGTGGTAACCGCGGCCATTGTAACCAACATTATTTCCAAATTAAAACGGGGGCTTACCGCCCCGGCCATCACCGGTTCCAGCGGGGTGGCGGGGCTGGTTTTCTACCTTGCCCTGATTGCCCTTGTGCTGGACAAGCTGGTTCTAAAGGCCGGTTTCTCCTCGAACATTGCCTACCTTGCGCTGCTTATTGTTTTGCCTTTGCTGGTGATGTACTTGCAGGAGCCGCTGAACGAAACAATCAAAACCCGCAAATTTCATTTTGGAAACCCCGGCGACGTGCTGGTGAGCGGCTTTTTTGAAATGTTTGTAACCCTGCTGGAATATTTAAGCAATACCGTTAGCTTTTTGCGCGTGGGCGGTTTTGTATTGGCCCACGCGGGCATGATGAGCGTGGTTTCCACCCTGGCCGAAATGGGGGGCGCCGCCGCCCCGCTGGTGATGGTTTTGGGAAATATATTTGTGATTTGCCTGGAGGGCCTTATTGTTGGCATACAGGCGCTTCGCTTAAACTACTACGAGGTATTCAGCCGCTTTTTTGACGCGGACGGCGCGCCCTTTGTGCCGCTGGCTTTAAAGCCGGATACCCAGGAACTGTAAGCCCAAAGCTTTCCGCCTTTTTACTGAGCCCCAACACAAATAACCAACAAAGTTTGGAGGAAACAATGATGAAAAACATGAAGCAAATTGGCCGGGTTGTTTTTCTGGTAGCCATTCTGTTCACCATTTCCTGCGCGGTGGGCGCCGTGGTTTTTGGCGCCGATACCCAAACGGCCCAGCAGGCCGCCACCAGCATTAACCCGGGCCTTGCCTACATTGGCGCCGCCCTTTCCACCGGGATTGCCGCCATTGGCGGTGGTATTGCCGTAGGGCAGGGCGCCCCCGCCGCCATTGGCGCCCTGACAGAGGACCCCAAAAGCTTTGGCAAAGCCCTTATTTTTGTGGCCCTGGGCGAAGGCATTGCCCTGTATGGCATGCTGATTGCCATTTTGATTCTGAACAAGGTGTAAAAACAGCCGGGCCTGCCAGGGCCACACGGCCCCACAAGTGGGTTGAAAGGAGAACCGCCATGAAGTATTTTTTGATTAGCGACAATATAGATACGCTGGCCGCCATGCGCATGGTGGGGGTATACGGCGTGGTGGTTCATGAGGAGCAGGAGGTAAAGGACGCCCTGAAGCAGGCGGCCGACGACCCCGAAATTGGCCTGGTGCTGGTTACCAGCAAGCTGTACGCCCAGTTTCAGGAGGCGGTTTTTTACTACAAGCTGCACCGCCAGAAGCCCCTGATTGTGGAGATGCCCGACCGCCACACCGACGGCAATGTAGCCAGCGACATCAAGCGCTATATTTACGAGGTTGTGGGAATTAAAATATGAGGAACCCGCTATGAATTTGCAACAGATAAAGCCCGGCCGCGATAAGGATTTTCAGGAGGCCGTACTGGACGGCGCCCGCAGCCGGGCCGCCGCCATTGTGGAGGCCGCCGAAAAGAAAAAAGAGGCCGAGCTTGCACTTGCCTACCAGCAGTGCGAGCTGGCAGATTATGCCGTTATAAAGGCAGAGCGCACCCGCGAGGTGCAGCGCAAGGCCTCTGCCGCCCTTCAGCAGGGCAAGGCAGAGCTGCTGCGCCACCGCCAAAGCCTTGCCGGAGAGATATTTGCCGAAGCGCGGGCAAGGCTGCAGGCGTTTGCCGAAAGCGACGGCTATGCCGAATGGCTGCGTGCCAGGCTGCAGCCCTATGCGGCGCAGCTGCCCCCGGGGGCTTTGCCGGTTGTGTACCTGTGCGCCCGGGATTTGCCCCTGGCCCCCCAAATTGAAAAGGTGCTGCCGGGCTGCCAGGTGCAGGCCGGCGCCGACATTCAGCTGGGCGGCGCAAGGCTTGCCGCCGGCAACCGGTTGTTCGACGAAACGCTGGACACTGCCCTGGCCGCCGAAGAGCAGGAATTTTTTGCCCGCAGCGGTTTGCGGCTGTAGGCTGCCTGCCCCTATTCCACTACATTTGAGGTGATCCATTTGAAAGATACAATTTATTCCATCAACGGGCCGGTGGTAACGGTGCGCAGAACCAGCTCGTTTAAAATGATGGAAATGGTGTATGTTGGCGAAGCCGGGCTGATTGCCGAGGTAATTGCGGTAACCGAAGACTTTACCACCATACAGGTGTACGAGGATACCTCGGGCCTGAAGGTGGGAGAGAAGGTTGTGGGAAGCGGCGCCCCGCTTTCGGTTACGCTGGGGCCCGGCATTATGAAGAATATTTTTGATGGCATTGAGCGCCCGCTGGAAAGCATGGCCGCCCAAAGCGGCGCCTTTATTGCCAGCGGCCTGCATGTGCCCAGCCTGGACGAGACGAGGCTTTGGGAGGTTACCTTGCAGGTAAAGCAGGGCGATGTGCTAAAGGGCGGCGATGTTATTGCCACCTGCCCCGAAACCCCCGCCATTTTGCACAAAAGCATGGTGCCGCCAAACCTTTCGGGCACGGTGGAGTGGGTGGCCGAAAACGGCGGGTATAACATTGCCCAGCCCCTTGTGAAGCTGCGGGACGCAAAGGGAGAGCTGCACGAGGTGTGCCTTGCCCAGCGCTGGCCCATTAAGGCGGCCCGGCCTGTTTCGCTGCGCGAGCCAATTGCGCGGCCGCTGGTAACCGGGCAGCGGGTTATCGATAGCCTGTTTCCCATTGCCAAGGGCGGGGTGGCCGCCATTCCCGGCGGGTTTGGCACCGGCAAAACCATGACCCAGCACCAGTTGGCAAAGTGGAGCGACGCCGATATTGTGGTGTATGTTGGCTGCGGCGAGCGCGGCAACGAAATGACCCAGGTGGTGGAGGAGTTCAGCGATTTGGTAGACCCCAAAAGCGGCCGCCCGCTAACCGAGCGCACTGTGCTGATTGCCAACACCTCCAACATGCCGGTGGCGGCCCGTGAGGCCTCGATTTATACCGGGGTTACCCTGGCCGAGTACTACCGCGACATGGGCTACGACGTGGCCATGATGGCGGATTCCACCTCCCGCTGGGCCGAGGCGCTGCGCGAAATTTCGGGGCGGCTTGAGGAAATGCCCGCGGAAGAGGGCTTCCCCGCCTATTTGCCCAGCCGCCTTGCGGGTTTTTACGAGCGCGCGGGCACCAGCCAAAACCTGAACGGCACCCGGGGCAGCGTTACCATTATTGGCGCGGTTTCCCCCCAGGGGGCAGATTTTTCGGAGCCGGTTACCCAAAACACCAAGCGCTTTGTGCGCTGCTTTTTGGCGCTGGACAAAAGCCTTGCCTATGCCCGCCATTACCCGGCCATTAACTGGAACATTAGCTACAGCGAATATTACGAGGACCTTGACCCCTACTACATTCAAAATACGGGGGCCGATTTCCCAATTTTGCGCGGGCGCATTTTAAGCCTGCTGAACGAGGAAAGCAGCTTGCAGGAAATTGTACAGCTGATTGGCTCCGACGTTTTGCCCGACAGCCAGAAGCTTACCCTGGAAATTGCCAGGGTGGTGCGCACCGGCTTTTTGCAGCAGAACGCCTACCACAAGGACGACACCTTTGTGCCGCTGGAAAAGCAGCGCAAAATGATGGAAATTATTCTGCACCTGTACGAGGAAACCCAGCGCCTTGTGGCCGAAGGGGTGCCGGTAAGCGCCATTCGCGAAGCGGGCCTGTTTGACAAGCTGGTGAAGATGAAATACGAAATTCCCAACGACAAGCCCGAAATGTTTGCAGAGTACACCGCGCAGATAGACGACAGCTGCAGGTAGCTTTTGGCCAAAAAACGGGGGCCCGCAGCGGTATAAAACCCGGCCCCGGGCAAGGAGAAAACACAATGGCAATGGAGTATCTTGGCCTCAGTGAAATAAATGGGCCGCTGGTTGCGCTGGAAGGCGTGAGCGGCGCTTCCAACGAAGAAATGGTAGAGCTGCGCACCGGCGGCGGCACCCGCTTTGGCAGGGTGGTGGCGCTGGAGGGCGACAAGGCCGTTTTGCAGGTTTTTTCGGGCACCTCGGGCCTTGGGCTTACGGGGGTGAACACCCGCTTTACCGGCCGCCCCATGCGGCTTGCCCTTGCGGGGGAAATGCTGGGCCGTATTTTTAACGGGGTTGGCCAGCCCATTGACGGCCTTGGCCCGGTGTATGCCGAGGAGGAGCGGGATGTAAACGGCAGCCCCATTAACCCGGTAAGCCGCACCTACCCCCGCAACTATATCCGCACCGGTATTTCCTCTATCGATGTGCTTTCCACCCTGATTCGCGGGCAAAAGCTGCCCATTTTTTCGGGCAGCGGCATGAGCCACAACCGCCTGGCGGCTCAAATTGTGCGCCAGGCCCGGCTTGGCGGCGCCGAAGACAGCAATTTTGGCATTGTATTTTGCGCCATGGGGGTTACCAACGACGTGGCCGATTATTTCCGCCGCAGCTTTGAGGAAACGGGGGCCCTTTCGCGGGTTACCATGTTTTTGAACCTTTCGGGCGACCCCATTGTAGAGCGCATTTTAACCCCCCGCTGCGCCCTTACGGCGGCGGAATACCTGGCCTTTGAAAAGGGTATGCACATTTTGGTGGTGATGACCGACATGACCTCTTACGCCGAGGCGCTGCGGGAATTTTCCTCCTCCCGCGGCGAAATACCCGGCCGCAAGGGGTACCCGGGGTACCTGTATTCCGATTTGGCCAGCCTGTACGAGCGGGCCGGTGTGCTGAACGGCCGCAGCGGCAGCGTAACCCAGCTGCCCATTTTAACCATGCCCAACGACGACATTACCCACCCGGTGCCCGACCTTACCGGCTATATTACCGAAGGGCAGATTGTGCTGGACCGCTACCTGGACCAAACCGGCATTTACCCCCCGGTAAGCGTATTGCCCAGCCTTTCGCGCCTGATGAAGGACGGCATTGGCGAGGGCTATACCCGGGCCGACCACCCGGACGTGGCAAACCAGCTGTTTTCCTCTTACGCCAAGGTAAGCGACGCCCGGGGCCTTGCCAATGTAATTGGCGACGAAGAGCTTTCAGCCACCGACAGGCAGTACCTTTCCTTCGGCAAGGAATTTGAAAGCCGCTTTTTAACCCAGGGGTTCAACCAGGAGCGCAGCATTGAGGAAAGCCTTGATTTGGGCTGGGAGCTGCTTTCTATTTTGCCCCGTTCAGAGCTGGACCGCGTGGATGAAAAGCTGCTGGACCAGAACCTGGCGGTGAAAAGCAAACGCACCCAAAAAATGCAGGAGCTGCCCGCCTCGCTGGAGGGCGCCCAACAGGCCTGAGAGGGCAATTTTGGTATTTTTTGAGCTAGTTTCAACAATTTGTATTATAAATACCCGAATGGCCGCCGAAGAAACGGGAAGGGAGGCGGGGAAATGGCACAGCAAATGTCGCCCACCAAGGCGAATTTAATAACCGCCAAGAAAAACCTGGAGCTTGCAAAGCACGGGTTTGACATGCTGGACCGCAAACGCAACATTTTGATGCGGGAAATGATGAAGATGATTGACCAGAGCGCCGCCCTGCAGCGGGACATTGGCGACACCTTTACCGCGGCCTACAGCGCCCTGCAAACCGCCAACGTTACCCTGGGCATTGAAAATACCCTTGAAAATTCGGCTCCGGAGGAAACGGGCTTTCAAATGCAGAACCGCAGCGTAATGGGGGTGGATTTGCCCACCAGCTGGCGCGAGTCGGAAAAGGCGGTGCCCTTTTACGGCTTTTGGGGCACCAACTCTTACCTGGACAGCGCCTACCTGCGTTTCGACCGGGTGAAAGAGCTGGCGGCCCGCCTGGCCGGGGTGGAAAACAGTGTATACCGGCTTGCCATGGCCATAAAAAAAACCCAGCGCCGCGCCAACATGCTGGAAAATATTGTAATTCCCCGCTACCAGGGGGTTATTCGTTTTATCAGCAGCGTGCTGGAAGAGCACGACCGGGAGGAATTTACCCGCCTGAAGGTAATTAAGCGGGCCAAGGCCGCCAAAAAGGCCCGCCTGCAAAAGGAAGCCGCCGAGGGCCTTGGGCAGTAAGCGCTGCTTCATCTGTCTGTTTTGGCTTGGCAAGGTTATTTATGTAATTTTTCCTTTCTATGTTGATTTTGACAAAAGTTCCCTGCATACTGATACTATGAAGAGAATGGCGGTGTCATTGAATTTTACAGGAAAAGAAATTTGTTTTATGGAGAATTCGAATGAAGAGGATGGCGGTTTTCATATTGCTTTTTTCGGCTATTGCCGGTTTCAGTTCATGCGCTGTAAATCAAATACCAAGCTTAACCAATTCTGTTTTTAGCACGCCGTCTTCGGCAACCGGCTTAGAAACAAGCGAGCCCAGCAGCCCTGGCGCCGTTGTGGCCAGCAGCAGCCAGCAGGGTGGCTTAATGCTATATGAAACACTGGAGGCTGCCCCTTTTGATTTGTCTATTTCAGAAGATAAATATTCATTGTCAATTCAAGGTGAAAAGGGCCAGCTGGTTCTTCCAAGCTTTTTTGAATATAGGGATGGGCAGTTTATTACAGATGGGTACGTTTTTATTTTTCCCGTTTATAATAGAGCGGGGCTTTATGCGGTAGAGGAAGGCGAGGTGCCAAAAAGTATAGCGCAAACAGATGATTATCAATGGCGCCTTGATACACCGGATCATTCCAATGAAGAAACTTGGCTTCCTGGTGAA
>JBKEBR010000248.1:0-1550 GCA_047973285.1 Oscillospiraceae bacterium
TATGCTGGTGGTGGGGGTTGCGGTGCAAATAACCCTGCAGGCCTTGCTGCACATGGCGGTGAACACCAATTCCATACCGGCCACCGGCATCAGCCTTCCATTTTTTTCGTATGGGGGCACGGCACTTATTTTGCAGCTTGTAGAGGTGGGGCTGGTGCTTTCGGTTTCCCGCCAGGCAGACCTGGATATGAGACAAAGCCAGCAGGAACTTTTGCAGCAGCAAGAGGCGGGCGGGCCTTAGGGGCCGCCGTAAAATTTTTGCAAAGAGGGGGCATTTATGCGAGTGTTAATTGCTGCCGGGGGCACGGCCGGGCATGTAAACCCGGCGCTTGCCATTGCAGCCGGCATAAAGGAACAATGGCCGGGGGCCGAAATTCACTTTGCCGGGCGCCGCGAGGGGATGGAATGCGGCCTTGTGTCCCGTGCGGGTTACCCGTTTCACTACATTGAGGTGCACGGTATTCAGCGCAGCCTAACCCCCGAAAATATCAGCAGAAACGCCAAAGCGCTTTGGCACCTTGCCTTTGCCCCGGGCAAGGCGAGGGAAATTTTAAATGAGTTTCAGCCGAACCTTGTGGTGGGGGCGGGGGGGTATGTAAGCGGCCCTGTGCTGCGCGAAGCCGCCAAAATGGGCTTTGCCACCGCAATTCATGAGCAAAACGCCTACCCGGGCGTTACCAACCGCCTGCTTGCAAAAATGGTGGATTTGGTTTTTGCCCCCACCGAAACGGCGGTGCAAAGGCTGGGGCAGTCGCAAAAAACCGTGGTGGCCGGAAACCCGGTTCGGCCGGAGCTTTTTCTGCAAAACCGGAAGGAGTGCAGGGAAAAGCTGGGCATAGAGGACGAGCGCATTGTACTTTTAAGCTATGGCGGAAGCCTGGGCGCCATGCGCCTGAACCAGGCGGTTGCCGAGCTTGCCCGCTGGCATATTGAAAATAGAAATTTTTTACATGTTCACGCCACCGGCAGCATTGAAAAAGCCGATTTCGCCTTGCTTGCGGGTAAAATGGGCATTGCGGGCAACCCGCATTTTATCATTCGGGAATATATAGACGACATGCCGCAAATGCTTGCGGCGGCAGATTTTGTTATTTGCCGTGCCGGCGCGCTTACCCTTGCCGAGCTTGCGGCGGTGGGCCGCGCTTCGGTGCTTGTGCCCTCGCCCAATGTGGCGGAAAACCACCAGTACTACAACGCGCTGGAATTTGAAAGGGCAGAAGCTGCCGAGGTGCTGGAAGAAAAAAATATGAGCAGCAACTCCCTGGTGGAGGTTGTAGATACGCTTACCCAAAACCCCTCGGTTTTGCGCACAATGGGGGAAAAGGCAAAAACGCTTGCCCACCCGGAGGCGCTTAAAATTATCATCGAATCGCTTGAAAAATTAATGCAGGATAAAAACAAGGCATAAAGCCGGGCAAGCCTGTGAAAAACGGCGCAATTTGTACGCAGTTTCCCCGGCCGGCATTGTACAAAGGGGGGCGGGCGCGCTGAAAAATAATAAAAAAAAGCAGTTGAAAAAAGCGGGAGCAGCCGCCCCGGCAAGCCGCCCA
>JBKEBR010000249.1:0-2577 GCA_047973285.1 Oscillospiraceae bacterium
CTTCATTTAAAATAAAACAGCCTGCTTCCACCGCATCACTTTGCCCTTGTTCCTCCAAAAAACTCTTTCTGCTGGATAAACACATCTAGCAATTGGACACCTTGGTGCAGACTATTAAAATCACCTTGTGCTTGCCCAGCACTTGGTTGTATCAGAATAAAATTATTCACACCCATGTTTTTTTCGTTGTTAAGAAGTTAAAAAAATTCGTTGCAACAAACAAGCCCTCCCCCTTTTCAACACCAAAAATAAACTTACATCCACCCTTCCCCGCAGACGAAAATCTTATTTGCGCATATACGAAGTGAATTATTTTTTTTGATGTTGTGAGGCAAGCGCCAGCCTTTAATGCACATGATTCGCATTATCATTTATTATATTCTTGGGTGTGCTTAATGTCAACCGCGCAGTGTTTTACCCCCCCACAGAATGTAACGCTTATACAAAATCGGAATGCTTTCTTTAAACGCGCACAATTCGTGCATGTTTTCGTGCTCGGTTATTTCAAGCGGGCAAGGCGCCGGTACTGTCTAAAACACCTCTGTGCAAGAGCGAAATCGCTCTTGCACAGAGGTGTTTTACTTTTTAAAAGTATTTGGATAGCCCTGAAAAGTATGAATATTCTATAAAAATTGCAAACTTTCCAAAATGAACAATTTCCTTAATCTTTTTTTGCTGGCGGCAGCGCACCTTAAATTTCCTCATGATACTTAGTCAAATGTCAACATTACGCAAAAATGCCAGGCACCGGAAAAGGGAACACTCTTTTTAAAAAAAGCCTGCAACAAATTGAAGCCTCGCAGTGCAGCCTTAAAAGTATAGCAAAGGCAACCTTGCCGGTTCGGTAAAACACATATAGGCCGGTATCTACCCCACAAAGCAAACATGGCAACAGCCAGCGCCGCAAACCGTTAAACAGCTCGGTTTTCCGGCTTTATTTTTATGTACGGCAACCCGGCGCCGGCCATCTGCCCGCCTCAAATGTGCCCCGCCATAAAACTCAGGGCAAGGGTTTGCCGGGCGGTTGCAAGGCAAAACTCTCCTCGCAACTTTGTTGCGCCCTGGCCAAGGCCTCAGAGGGCTCAACAATGCCCAGAACCGCATTTTTCACTTCAAAGGCCAGCACCTTTTCCAACTGGTGCTGGCTAAAATTTATGTAGGCACTGCTTTTGTGCCTGCGCTGCGCAACGGGAAAGCTTTTTTTGGCGGCGGTAAGCCAAGGGTATTTTTCGTAGACATCCCGGTTGCTATAAGCCGACTGGCAGGGCGAAAGCCCCCCCAGCAGAGTGAAGGCCGAGGCGATGGAGGGTGAATACAACCAATCCAGAAACGCGCAGGCGGCCGGCACATTTTTGGCAGTGCGGGAAATGCCGATAATGCCGCCGCCAATTAAAGGCCTGCCGCCGGGCACGGCGGCATAGCCAACCTTGCCCGCAATGCTGGACTGCTGCAAGTTCAAAATATCGGCGGCATAGTTCATAAAAACCACCGTCATGGCAGCATTGCCCTGGGCAAACCCCTGTAAAACGCTTTTCCACCACTGGTACTGGCTTTTGTCGGAATACTGGTAGGCCTCCATCAGGTTTTGCAGGGCGGCCATTGCCTGCGGCGTGTTCAGCGCCACCCGGCCGGCGCCATCCAGCGGGCCGCCGCCCATGCCCAGCAGCCGCACATAATATTCGCTGGCGCCCACCATGGCGTTGCCAATGGCCACCGTTGTGCCGTATAAGGTGGGCGCCTGGGGGTTAAGGCTTTGGGTAAAAAAGCGGGCCACCTGGTTGTATTCCTCAAAGGTTTCGGGTATTTTCAGTTCCTTGCGGGTGGCTTCAAAATACATGCGCTTAAAAAACGGGTTTTCCAAAAGGTCTTTGCGGTAGAACAAAAGCTGGGTGCTGGGGTCGTAGGGCAGCGAATAGCGCACCCCGCCCGCCTCCGAATAATCCTGCATAAATTCAGGGCGAAAGCTTTCAAACAACCGGTTCCACGGGTGGTCTATTTCCTCCAGCGGGCGGTAGGCCAAGGCGGCCAGTTCGTCAATCCACGCCATGTCCATGCGAATAAGGTCGTAGGGGGTGGCCCCGCCCGAGGAAAGCACCAGGCTGTAAATGTCGTCCAGGCTCATAATGGAAAGGTTCAGCCGAATTCCCTGGGTTTTTTCAAGGTGGGGCGCCAAAAGCATAAGGGCCTCTGAGGAAGGCGAGGCAACCGAAAGCAGGCTCAGTTCCTTTGCCTGCCGGGCCCCGCCGGCCGGAAAGGCGGGAAACCCGTTGTTGGGCAGCAGGGTTTGCCGCGCAAGGGGGGCGCCCTGCTCCAAATGGGCCACCAGCGCCTTGGCCGCTTTGTGGGCCATCATTCGGTAGTCCAGCCCATAAAAAAGCCCGTTGGCGTTTGCAATAGAGCCGTGGGGGGCAAGCGCAATGTAGCCGGGCGCAGGGTGCTTGCTTGCGTAAGAGTGGGCGCTTTGCGCCGCCTGCAGGCGGCGGGTATCGGTGCACACAATAAAATCGTAGGGGGTGTCGGGCCTGAACAAAGAAAAAGCCTGCAACTCTATTTGGTGGTCCATACAGGAGACGGCCC
>JBKEBR010000250.1:0-2990 GCA_047973285.1 Oscillospiraceae bacterium
CCGGTATATAACGTAGAAAAGGAGGAAAATAAAATGAAAAAATTGTTGTATATTTGTCTGTCGCTTGTTTTGCTTGTGTCGTTCGCGGCCTGCAACCCACCGGCGCAAAGCGGCAGCACAGCCGCTTCCACCGGCAGCGGGGCAAGCGCCGCGGCTGAAATTAGCGCAATCAATATATCCTTTGTTGGCAGCGAACCGGAGCTTGGCGGCTCGGTGGCGGTGCTGGTTACCCTTACGCCCGGCGAACTCAATTCCGCCTATACCTCAGACGACGCGCTGCAAAACCTTGAAATTGTAATTGACAACCCCGATATTGGCACGCTTTCCGGCGCGGATGTTTCGGA
The DNA here is from genome assembly GCA_047973285.1 of Oscillospiraceae bacterium. Taxonomy (GTDB): domain Bacteria; phylum Bacillota; class Clostridia; order Oscillospirales; family Ruminococcaceae; genus JAAYCI01. Next base: position 345 of record JBKEBR010000250.1, read on the forward strand.
GGCGGGCATCACTTATGTTTTGGCAGATTTGTTGGGCGGCAACGCAAGCATAAAGGTGCAAACCAAAGACGGAACGGTGCAAAGCAACACACTGGAAATTCATTTAACCTTCGACGCGCAGTAAAGGGCAAAGCCGCCGCTTGGGCGTTTGAAAACACAAGGCCCAAAGAACAAAACAAAAACAGGGCCCCCGCCCGGCAGCGCCTTTATTGGGTGCCGCCGGGCGGGGGGCTCTGTTTACCGGGGCGGTTTTACGCGGCGGCTTTGTGGGCGGGTGCCGCACCGCAAAATACGCCTTTGCACCGCAAAACTCCTTTTTATAAAAGCCCAAGCAGCGCAAAACCCGCCGGGCAAACCGCCTGCGCCGTGCGGCATCTTGCAGAAAAACCCGCGGCGGGTTATACTGTTAGCCGTTGGTACTATCAGGGTGTGAGGTAAACAAGTGTATGCAGTATTATTCTCCCGGTGAAATTTTAGAGCTTACCGTTCAAAAAGGGGTGGAAAAAGCGGCCCTGCCCGCGGTTAAAACCCTTCTTCTTGCGTTTATGGGCGGGCTGTACATTGCCCTTGGTTTTTTGGGCTATATTCGGGTGGCGGGCACCATCCCCCACGAATGGGGCAGCTTTGGCACCCTGCTTGGGGCCAGCGTTTTCCCGGTGGGGCTTATGGGGGTGCTGCTGGCAGGCGGCGAGCTTATTACCGGCAACATGATGGTGGTGGCCGCCGCGTTTTTTAAGCGCAAGGTAAGCCTTGCCCGCCTTGGGCGCAACTGGGCGCTGGTTACCCTTGGCAACTTTTTGGGGGCGCTGTTTGTGGCCTGGTTTTTGGGCCACCTAACCGGGCTTGCCGAGGGCGATTTTTTGGGGAAAACCCTGGCAACCGCCGCTGCCAAAATAAACGACGGCTTTTGGCCCGCGTTTTTTTCCGGTATTGGCTGCAATATTTTTGTATGCCTTGGCGTGTGGCTGTGCTACGGCGCCAAAGACTTTGCCGGTAAAATTTTGGGTATCTTTTTCCCGGTTATGGTGTTTGTGGCCATTGGCTTTCAGCATGTTGTGGCCAACATGTTTTTAATTCCCGAGGCAATTTTCAGCGGGGGCTCCAGCATTAGCTGGCTGCAATTTGGCGGCAACTGCCTGCCGGTATTTTTGGGCAACATGTGCGGCGGGCTTTTGCTGGCGGCGGTGTACTGCCTTGCCTACGGCAAAAAAGAAAGCGCCGGGCAAAACGCGTAAGTTCGGCGGGGCGCCGGCGGCAAACAACGCGCACGGCACAGCAGGGCTTTTGCCTTGCACGGGCGGGGGTGTGCTGCCTTGCCTGCGGCCACAAAGAAAACGCCGGGCAGGGCGGGGGCAAAGGCACTTGGCCCACTGGCATAAAAATGGAAAAAAGCATGCAAAGCCTGCCGCCGGCAAGGTTTTTTGCATGCTTTTTCTTTGGCGGGCTGCGCGCCCCGCAGAAGCCTTCGGCACCCGGAAAAGGGCAGCGCCGGGGCGGGTTTTGCGCACTTCACCCGGGTATTGGGCAAATTTGTTTCTCAGCCCACCCTGTTTATGGGCTGCCCTTTGGCAAAGGCTTTGATGTTCTCTTGAATCAATGCAACCAGGCGCTGCCGGGTTTCCAGCCCGCGCCAGCCCATGTGGGGGGTAAGAATTACATTGTCCATGGTGTACAGCGGGCTCGCGTCGCTTGGCGGTTCCACCTCCTGCACATCCAGCCCCGCGCCTGCAATTGCCTTGCGCCGCAGGGCGTCAACCAATGCCGTTTCATCAATTAATGCGCCCCGCGCGGTATTAATTAGGTAGGCGGCCGGTTTCATCATTGCCAGCGTTTCCCTGTTAATTATATGCCTTGTGGCGTCGGTTAAAGGGCAATTGAGGGAAACAAAATCGCTTTGCCTTAAAACCTCTTCAGTTGTTGCAAAGCGAACGTTTTCTACACCGGCTTTTGGGGTTCTGGTGGATACCACAATTTCCATTCCCAGCGCCAGGGCCACTTTAATAACTTCCTTTGCAATATTTCCATAGCCTATAACGCCCAGTGTTTTGCCGTTTACTTCCACATGGTCTACCATTAAGTGCTTGTCAAAATTATCGTGGTTGCCCGCCGCAAGCATACGAAGCTGCTTTTGCATGGAGCTTGCCAGGTTTAACAGCAAAAGAATGGCCGTATGCGCCACCCTTTGGGTGCTGTATGCGGGAATATTGCACAGCACAATTCCTTTTTCGCGAACGGCGTCTAAAGCTATATTGTTGTACCCGGTTCCGGCTTCACAAATCATCTTTACACTGCCGGGGAATTGCCGAATAATATCGCCGCTAACCTTCATTTCTTTTGTTACAACAACCGTAAACCCGGCCACCCGCTCTAAAATTTTATCTTCGGGCGTTTCGTTGTAAACCACCACTTCCGATGCAATTTGAGAGTAGTCGACCTTCCCGTCGTAGTTCACAAGGCCGGCGTTGAGCACCACGGTTTTGTCATTCATTATCATTTCTCCTTTGCATAATTTACATACACATTATTTGGCGTACGCTATGTACCACTGAAGTGAAATAAGTGAAAGCAGGCGGTGCCAATACAGCGGGGAAGCGTTTTGGCAGCGGCCAGAATGCTTACAAATTCCTCGCCGTGCCCGCAACAACC
>JBKEBR010000251.1:0-2263 GCA_047973285.1 Oscillospiraceae bacterium
CGACAACCGTATAAAGCCCGAACAGGTGCAGGATTTTTACCCGACCCCGGGCACGGTGGCCACCTGTATGTATTACACCGGGCTTGACCCCTTTACCATGAAAGAGGTATATGTGGCCCGCACCCCCGAGGAAAAGGCCACCCAGCGGGCTTTGCTTCAATATTTTACCCCCAAGAACGGTGAGAAAATTAAAAGGGCGCTGGCGGCGTGCGGCCGGCAGGATTTGGCCCGCAAGCTGCTGCCCGGTGTGCAGCTGCCGCAGGGTGCCAAGGCGCCCCAAAAGCAGGCGGTGCAAAATAAAGGCGGGCGGCCACCAAAAGGGCGCGCAGCAGGCGTGCCACCAAGAGGGAAAAAAGCAACCTACAAACGGTGAGGAGAAAACAATATGGCGCGGCAGGGCAGCACAGGCAAGAAGTATAAAACCAAAGAGCAAAAATGGGGCGCCATGCTTTCTGCGCTGGTGCTTGCGCTGGTACTAGGGGTTTTAATGCTTACCGTACCGGGCTTTTCTGACGAGGTTTTTGAAATATTTGGCATTCGCCGTTCCGAAGCGGCTGTGGCGGCGCAGGTAGACAGTGCCACCAAGGTGCACATTATTGACGTGCTGCAGGGGGACGCCGCCCTGCTGGAGCAAAACGGTGAGTTTGCCTTGATTGATGCCGGGCCGCCGGAGGGGCAGGACAACCTGCTGGCCTATTTGAACGGCCTTGGAATAACGAGGCTGAAATATGTTATTTTAACCCACCCCCATGCCGACCACTACGGCGGAATGCAGGCGGTGGTAGAGAATTTTACCGTAGAACAAATGATTTTGCCGGATTTGAGCAAGGCCCCCACCCCCACGGCCTCTACCTTTCAAAGGCTGCTTGAGGCGCTTGCCAATAAAAAGGTGAAAACCAAAACCGCCAAAGAAGGGGACAGCTACCCCCTTGGAACAGGCAGCATCCGTGTGCTGCAGGCGGGCCTTGAAACCAAAGACAATTACAACCTTTTGTCGCTGGCGCTGTTGTTTGAGGCCGATGGCTTTCGCTTTTTAGATACGGGCGATGCGGAAAAGCAAAATGAACAGGCCCTGCTGCAAAGCGGCGCAGACCTTAGGGCGGATGTTTTTATGGCCGGGCACCATGGCAGCTCTACCAGCAATTCCAAAAGCTTTTTACAGGCGGTGCGCCCCGAAGTTGTGGCCATTTCACTGGGGGCGGGCAACAGCTATGGGCACCCCCACCGCGAGGCCATGGCCGCCTTTGAAGAGCAGAACGCCACTATTTTGCGCACCGACCAAAACGGAACCATTGTGCTGGGGCCGGGGGAAAACGGGGGCGTGGTGTACGCTGTGGCAAAACAGCCTGCGGGCAGCGCGGCGTAGTTTAAACATACAAATTCTTTCGGGGCTTAACGCTGCCAAAGCAGCGGGGCTGCCGCGGCAGGCGGCGAAAGGCAGGGCAGGCAGATGTATTATTCGGTAGACCGTATAGAAGGGAATATTGCGGCCCTGATAGGGGAAGACGGCAGCAGCCTTATGGCGGCGGTAGAGGAGCTGCCCTATGGCACCCATGAAGGGGACATGCTTTTGCTGGAGGGGGGCAGTTTTGCCGCGGCCCCTGAAAAAACACAGCAGCGCAGGGCTGAAATACAAAGCCTGCTGGACCAGCTGCTGCAAAACAACGGCGAGTGAGCGTGCTTTATAACAAACGGGCCGCTTGGCGAGAAAAGCCTTAAAACGGGTGTACAGCGCATACAGGTACGGCATAAGGGGGCAATTGAAGTTGCAGGGCGGTTGTATTATAATAAGGGCAGCGCTGTGTGCGCTGCGGCAAAAGGGCCACGGTATTTTTAAATATGGTATAAAGGGAAGAGGTTGGGAGAGTATATGAAAAAGTTTTTCGGGGAATTCAAAGATTTTGCTCTGCGCGGCAATGTTATGGATTTGGCGGTTGGCGTAATTATTGGCGCCGCCTTTCAGGCCATTGTAAATTCTTTGGTGCAAGACATTATTTCGCCGTTAATTGGCCTTGTGGCCAACACCGATTTCAGCAAACTGGTGGTGGCCATTGGCGATGTGGAAATTAAGTATGGCGCCTTTATTACCGCGGTTATTAATTTTATCATCATGGCATTTGTTATTTTTCTTTTGGTAAAAACCCTCAACAAGCTTTCAGGGGTTGGCAAAAAACCAAAGGAAAAAGAGGCGCCCACCACAAAAAAGTGCCCCTATTGCTTTACGGAAATTTCCGTAAAGGCCACCCGCTGCCCCCACTGCACC
>JBKEBR010000252.1:0-2592 GCA_047973285.1 Oscillospiraceae bacterium
AGGCTGGTAAAAATGCGCTCCACCCCGCCAAGGCGTTCCACCGGGGGGTCGTCCGGGTGAAGGGCAAGGCGTATGCCGTACCGCTCGGCGTAGGGGGTTACGGCCCGCACAAAGTAGGTGTAGTTGGCCCACAACTGTGCCCGGGTGATGGGGGGAAAGGCAGTTTCCCCCGCGTCGTCGGCGTTGAAGCCGGTTACCAGGGCCCCGCCGCGCTCCTGCAAATTATGGGCCGTGCGGTACCAGCCGATGTGGCACATAAAGTTGGTGCAAATAATGCGCACCCCCACCTTGTCCATGGCCTTCATCATTTGAATTACCCGCTCTATGCTTTCGTCCCGCTGCCCGTCGCCCGCTTTGATATGGCCGTGCAGGCCGGGGGGCATGGGCTCCACCACCACCGGGCGCAGGCCCTTTGCGCAAAACCTGTTGTACAGGCTTTGCCAATGGGCGGGGCTCGCTTCATCAAAGCCGCCGTCCTCCGGCAGGCGTATTACCGCGTGCGAAACCCCAGCCTGCAGGGCATACTGCCACTGCAGCGAGGGGGTGCTCAAAAGGTAATCGGTCAATATCATTGTGGTTACATCGCCTTTCCGCCATCTACAAGCAGGCTTTGTCCGGTAATGTAGCGCCCCGCCTCGCTGCACAGCAGCAACGCTGCGCCGGCGCAGTCTTGGGCTTCGCCCCAATACCCCGCGGGAATAAGCCGGGTTACCTTTTCACGGTATTCCCCGTTTGCAAAGGCGGCGTCGTTCCGCTCGGTTAAAATAACGCCGGGGGCAAGGTTGTTCACCGTAATGCCGCTGGGTGCCAGCTGCGCCGCCAGCGAGCGCATCATCATGGTTTGCGCCGCCTTGGAGGCCGCGTATACCAGCATGTCCGGGTGGGGCTTTGCCTCCTGCACGCTGCCCACCGTTACCATTCGGCCCCAGCCCTGCCGCTGCATGTGGCCCGCCGCCTGCTGCATCAGCTGCAGCGAGGCCCACACGTTCACCTGCATTTGGCGGGCAAATTCACCGGCCGTTATTTCGCCCCAGGGGCGGGGCAGCTGCAGCGAGGCGTTCAGCACCAGAATATCAATTTCACCAAGCCCGGCCCTTGCCTGGCTTAAAATTACCTCGGCGCAGTCGGCGTCCTCCAGGTTTTTTTGAATGACGCAGGCCGGCTGGCCAAAACCGCGCACGGCGGCGGCCACCTCCTCGGCTGCTTCGGTGCGGCCCACGTAGTGCACCGCCACCCCGGCGCCGTACCGGGCGAGGGTGAGCGCTATTTCTTTGCCAATGCCGCGGCTGGCGCCGGTTACCAGCGCCCGCCTGCCCGCAAGGCTGAACAGTTCTTTTTCCAATGCCGTCCCCTTTTCCGGCGGGCGCAGCCGCCCTGCCGCATATTTTTTTCTCTTTCGCTGTTTTCGGCCGTGCCCTGCCGCCGCACAATGGAACAAGGCCCAAGAAAATTTTGCGCACCGCAGGGCGGGCAAGGGCGCAGCCCTTGCGGGCTGCGCCCGCGTACGGCGGCGAAACGTGCAAAACCGGCCCGCAGGGCGGCCCGCCTGCTTGTACGCAAACAGGCCTAGCTCCACAGCCTGTCGTTGGACCATTCGTTGTCCCACTGGGTGGTGGGCTCCCACATGCCCGGAATATTGGGGTGCAGGTTTTGGGCAATCAGCTCCTCGTTCAGCCCCTCAATGCCAAGGCCCGGCGCTTCAGGCAGGTGGATAAACCCGTTTTGCACAAGGGGCTTTGGCAGCCCCGTTACAAGGTCGTTCCACCAGGGCACGTCCACCGAGTGGAATTCCACCGCCAGAATTTGCGGCATGGCGGCGGCCGCGTGCACGGCGGCCATGCAGCCAATGGGGCTTTCGGCCATGTGAAGGGCGGTTGCCACCCCGTTCTCCCAGGCGAATTCCCCTATCTTTTTGGTTTCCAGAATGCCTCCGGCTGTCAGCACGTCGGGGTGCACCACCGATACCCCGCCCGACAGAATGAGGGGCTCGAAGTTTTTCTTCAGGTAAATGTCCTCGCCGGTGGCCACCGGCACACAGGTGCTGTTTGCCAGCCGCACATACTGGCTGGTAAGCTGCCAGGGAACCATGTCCTCCATCCAGGCCAGGTTGTACTTTTCCATTCTTCTGGCAAAACGGATGCAGTCCTCCACGCAGACATGGCCGAAATGGTCGATGGCCAGGGGAATGTCGTACCCAATTACCGCCCGCACCTGCGCCACATAGTCCTCCAGCATATCCAGACCCTTTTCGGTGATGCGGATGCCGGTGTGGGGGTGGGCAATGCTGGCAATTTCGTAGGCGCGGCCCGCCGTTTCGCGCAGCTGTAAAGAACCCCTTGCCGCATTGATGGCCGAGGAGGCATAGGTTTGCATCTCCTGCAAAAAGCCCAGCGGCGCCGTAAGCGTTCCGGGCTCGTCCAGCAGCATGCCAATGCCCAAGTCCATTTTCAAGAAGGTGAAGCCCATGTCCATACGGGCTTTCAGGGCAAGGCCCATATCCTTTCCGGTGTGCCTCCCCTCCACGTCGGTGTCGCAGTAAATTCTTACCTTGTCGCGGTATTTGCCGCCCAGCAACTGGTATACCGGCACGCC
>JBKEBR010000253.1:0-5328 GCA_047973285.1 Oscillospiraceae bacterium
GCGCAGCAGGAGCATTCTGTTACAGGCACAATAGACGATGTTGCCATGAGCAAAATTTATTTAACGCTGGAGGATGGCCGCACCCTGCCTTTCAACTATACAACGGCAGATATCAGTAAGTGGAGCAATACCCGCCCGGGCTCGCGCGCCACGATTTACTATACCGGCAGCATCGACGGCTCCGACACTTCCCTGGTTGTTGTAACCCGTGTTGAAACCGTACAATGAATAACGCACAAAAATATGCCGCCGAAACCGGCGGCATATTTTTTGTATGCTAGCGCCTGTTAGAGGCCACCTTTTTCTCTTTCTGGCCGCCGCTTTCGGTATAGCGGTGAATCCAACCCGAAAGCTTTTTATAAACGGCAAAGGTAACAAGGGCTATAACCGTTCCTTTTATAATATTAAAGGGCACTACCCCGTATAAAATATAAGTGCTGATACTGGTTATGTTTGGGTTTACCTTTTGGCACGCCTCCAATATGGCCTCCATGGGCATAAAGGTTTGCGCATAAAAAGGAAGCAGAATATAATAGTTGGCAATGGCCCCCACCACAGTGGTGGTTGCAATGCTGGCTACACTGGCCAGCAGGGCGCCTTTTCTGTTTTTATGGTACTTGTACACAAGCCCTGCGGTAAGGGCAAAGGAACCTGTAATTAAAAAGTCTGCCAGTTCGCCCACACCGGCCGTTTGGGTGGCAAACAAGCACACCAGCGCCTTTACCGCAGCCATGGCAACACCGGCAAGCGGGCCAAACATAAAGCTGCCCACCATAATGGGAACGCTGGAAATATCCAGCTTCAAAAAAGGGGGCAAAAAAGGCAGCGGAAATTCCAAAAAGCGAAGCACGGTTGCTATTGCGGCAAATATAGCCACAATAACCATTTTTCTTGTTTTTGTGTTTTGCATACAAACTCTCTCCTTGTGGGAAGGCACCCATTTTATTTTCGGGCAATGCTGCCCTTAGGGTCTGCCTTATTGGCGTTTTGGCCGCTTGCTTTTGTTCAACAAGGTAACAGTTGTATTTTTGCAAATAAAATGCCCTTTTGCATTTCAGCAAAAGGGCGTGGTAAGCAACATTACAATTGTTTGCCATTTCTTTCATCCGGACTTTAACCGTCGGCTCTGGAGTTCCACCAGATCAACATTTGCAAAACAAATGGTCGCGGGCTATACCGCCGGTGGGGATTTGCACCCCGCCCTGAAACAGACTATAGTTATATTATAGTTATCTTCACAAAATAATCAAGTGTTTTTCAATTATTCTGCCCAAAATTTGTTTTCAAAAAAGTAGGAGGCATTTTATGCAGCTGTTTTGGGAAAACTACTCCTCTATTTTCATATCCGCCGGGGTTGCCCTGCTCATTTGGCTTTTATTTTTTATTGTTTCCCAGGTTGTGCGCCGGGCAGTGCTGCCCCGGCTGGAAAAAGCACTGCAAAAAAAGCCTCATCCGTTTAGCGAACCCATTATTCACGGCGCCCAAAAGCCCCTGGGCATGTTTTTGTTTTTTTGCGGAATTTACAGTGGGTTCGCTTTTTTATTTTCCCAGTTACCGCCAAACACACCCGGCTGGCTGCTTGCTTTTTCCTCCTGGCTTTTACCTGTACTGCAAAAGGCCTTTCGTATTTTGGGGGTGGTTGCCATTGCCTGGTGGCTGGTAAATGCCAGCAAAATTTACAGCCTTATCATACAAAAGGCAAACAACAAACTCAACATTACATTAAGCAAAAGCATGGTGCGGTTTCTTTCGGCCATTTTCAATGTTGTTGTTATTGCGTTTGCGGCTGTTCTTGTAATTACCGAATTTGGCTACAATGTAAGCGCGCTTGTAACAGGCCTTGGCCTTGGCGGCCTTACCATTGCCCTTGCCGCCAAAGATTCGGCCGCCAACTTTTTTGGCGGTTTAATTTTGGTTACCGAGCGCCCTTTCGAAATTGGCGATTGGATTGCGTTTGACGGCGTGGAGGGCACGGTGGAAGACATAAACCTGCGCAGCACCACAATACGTACCGGCCCGGGGTCTTTAACCATTGTGCCCAATGCCACCATCAGCAACGCCGCCATTACCAATTGGAGCGGCGGTATGGAAAAACGCAGGGCCAATTTTAAAATTCCGGTTTCCCTTGAAACACCGGAAAACAAAATAAAAGAGTATCTCAGCAGCGCCCGCACCATGCTGGAAACCGACCCTGAAATTATCTCAGACAGCGTTTTGGTGCGCCTTGCAGAAATTGGAAACGGCAGCATGAACATTCAAATTGTATTTTATACCTCGCTGCCCGGCTATAACGATTTTATGCGCATTAACGAGCGAATAAACTTTTCTTTGTTAAACCTTGCGCACAGTATTGGCATTGCCTTTGCCTACCCCACCCAAACACTTTACATTCAGCCGCCGCCCGCTCAATAATTTTCGCCGGCCTTGCCCCGTGCAAACAAAATTTTGTTTGCACGTTTTTTTGTTTGTTGACAAATTGGAAAACAGGATTATACTGTATATATCGTATATATACGCTATGAAAGGTAGACACAGATGGATATTCTCATCAGCAATGCCGACGGAAGGCCAATTTATGAGCAAATTACCACACAGGTTAAAAGCCAAATTCTTACGGGCACGCTTATGCAGGGCACGGCCATGCCCAGCATTCGCCTTTTGGCAAAAGAACTGCGCATCAGCGTAATTACCACCAAGCGCGCCTATGAAGAGCTGGAACGGGACGGCTTTATAGAAACCATTCCCGGCAAAGGCAGCTTTGTTGCCATAAAAAACACCGAATTTTTGCGCGAAGAAAATTTGCGCGTTGCCGAAGGGTATTTGCAAAAAGCAGCCGATGTGGCAAAAACGGCTGGAATTTCCTATGAAGAGCTTGTAAAGGTATTGGCGCTTCTTTATAACGAATAAGAGGAGTAACTATGAAAAACGCTATTGAAATTTCAGGGCTTGGCAAGCAGTACAGCAATTTTTCTCTGCAAAACATTGAATTTTCCGTCCCGCAGGGCAGCATTGTTGGCTTTGTGGGTGAAAACGGGGCGGGCAAAACCACCACCATCAAATGCATATTGGACGTTGTCCATAAAGACAGCGGCAGTATTTTACTTTTTGGCGAAGACAATGTTCTTTCCGGGGCCAAAGCCCGCGCGGAAATTGGGGTTGTATTCGACGAATGCAGCTTTCACGATTGGCTGAGGGCCGAGCAGGTTGGCAACATTTTGAAAAACGTATACCTCACCTGGGACGAAGCCCTTTTCAAACAGCTTTTAGAGCGCTTTGGCCTGGCCGGCCTTACCAAGCGAAAGGACATTATTAAAACTTACTCCCGCGGAATGAAAATGAAACTTTCGCTTGCCGCTGCCATGGCACACCGGCCAAAGCTTCTTATTTTAGATGAAGCCACCAGCGGGCTTGACCCGGTTGTGCGGGATGAAATTTTAGATCTTTTTCTGGAATTTATACAAGACGAAGAACACAGTATTTTGTTTTCCAGCCATATCACCAGCGACATTGAGAAAGCCGCAGATTATCTTGTTTTTATTCACAAGGGCAGCATTGTGCTAAATGCCCCAAAAGACGAATTGCTGGACCAATACGGTATTCTTCATTGCAACAAAGAGAATTATGCCGGGCTGGACAAAGCACTGGTGGTTGGCAGCCGGGCTTCGCAGTTTGGAATTGATGCCCTGGTGCGCAACCGCCACGACGCCAGCCTTAAACAAGAGGGTATTCTTTTGGAAAAAGCAACCATTGATGATATTATGCTGTTTACAATTAAAGGAAACACATTATGAAAGCATTGCTGATAAAAGAATATTATACCGCCGGCAACAATGCGCGCCAACTGTTATTGCTGCTTTTTATTGGGGTGGTTTTTCTGGTTGCCTCTAACGACGGTGGAAATTATTTAAGCATGATGCTGTCGCTTGGCATAATGATGTCTGCCTACACCTCTTTCACCTATGATGATACTGCCAACTGGAACCGCTATGCGGTTTGCCTGCCCATTAAACGCAGCACCATTGTGGCAAGCAAATACCTGTTTGTTCTGTGCAACACCCTATTAAGCTTTGCAGTTATTGTGCTTGTGTTTTTATTTTCTCTTGCTTTTTATGGTATTGGGCCCGCGGCAACGGGCCTTAATTCCGCCGCCACCAATACACTTGTTATGCTGCTAACGCTTTGCTGTGCCATTCCCTTTATTTATAAATTCGGCGTTGAAAAGGCACGTTTTGTTACCCTTGCTTTTCTTATGGTACCCATTATTGCCTTGGTTTTTCTTTACCAGTTTTTCCCTTCCATTTTTACATATGGCCATTTTCCCCAGTGGGTTTTGCTTCCGGCCGCCATTTTTGCGGTGGCCATCGCCCTGCCGGTTTCCTTTTATTTTTCTTTTAAAATTTTCACAGCAAAAGAATTTTAGCTTTTGGCTGCAACATAGAGGTTTTTATGAAAGCGCTTATTTTGAAGGATTTTTACACCATTGGCAATTTTAAAAAAATGTATATTATTTTATTCGCCGCAGCGGCCGCGGCAGTGATATTTGTACCCTCCTTCACCTCTTTTATCCCCGCCTTTTTAATTTTGTACAGCTGCTCATCGGTTATGAGCGTGTTCAGCTACGACGATTTTTGCAATTGGAACCGTTTTGCCGCCTGCCTGCCGGTTAAGCGCTCTGGAATTGTCCTGGCCCGCTATCTATTTTCCGCCCTGTATTTATTGGCCGTCGCTCTTGTTTGTTTCCTTATTTCTTTCGCCGGCTGCTTTTTTCATGGGCTTCTCGGGGAAATTCCCTCCATTGGCCTTTCCACTTTAATTTTGGCTGGCATTTCAATATGGGTGCTCTCTGCCTGCTACCCCATTATATATTTTCTGGGGTATCAAAAAGGCCGGGTTGCCATGGTTGTTCTGCTTGCCGCATTATTTTCCATTGTTATTACGGTGGCCAAAGTGGCTAAAATACAGCTGGCCTCTATTTCACTTTCACAGGTTGTTGTGGCCATTGTTATTTTTTTACTATTGGCCTTTGCCGCTTTTGCGGGTTCTTTCTTCTTTTCCCGCCGAATTTATGAAGCGAAAGATTTTTAATTTCTTTTACTTTTTCCCTACCGAAAAAGCTCCCTGCTTTTAGCTAAAAGCAGGGAGCTATTGTATAAAAAAAACAAGCTTATAACCTATCTGTGCAAATGGATATGCCACATTTTTCCTCGATATTCATTTCCTGAAAGTACCTATTTTCCATCGGAATCCACTCCCGCGCAAAGCGCCTTGCAATTGCGGCTCCGCTTCTTTTTAAAACGCGTTGCTGCTGCAATGCAGAATCCACCTTCA
>JBKEBR010000254.1:0-4473 GCA_047973285.1 Oscillospiraceae bacterium
GACACCGTAATTGCGGCCGGTTTCCCGAACCCCATTGACGCCGCCATTGACACCAGCGTGGTGGATTCCTGCAGCATTCCCGCCGACCAGATGGGCCTTGACATTGGCCCCAAAAGCAGCGAGCTGTTTGCCGAGGCCATTAAAAGCGCCAAAACCGTTGTTTGGAACGGCCCCATGGGCGTGTTTGAAAACCCCATTCTCAACAAAGGCACCCTTGCCGTGGCAACCGCCATGGCCGAAAGCGGCGCCACCACCGTTATTGGCGGGGGCGATTCGGCGGCCGCTGTTATTCAGCTTGGCCTTGCCGACAAAATGACCCATATTTCCACCGGCGGCGGCGCCAGCCTGGAATACCTCGAGGGCAAAGAGCTGCCCGGCATTGCGGCCATTCAAAACGCATAAACCCAATACGGCGGGCAGCCCCCGCCGTATTTTGCTATACCGGCCCTACCCTTGAAAAGTAAATACGAGTTCTGTTCCCGGCAAAAACAAACATGCAGGCGGGCTGTGGCGGCAATTGTTGCCTGCATACTATTGGTGAGGAGAATTTGCTATGAGAAGAGTAACGCGCTTCTGGGTACAAAAATTGGCAGCTGTCTTGTTTTTGGTGTGCCTGTTTTCAGCGGCAGGCACGGCGGTGTACGGCGCAAACAGTTATTCGCTGCCGGAAATTTTTCTTGAGGTGCAGCTGCCCGACGGCCTGCATGTGGTTACCCGCAGTGAAATTTCCCCTGGCCTTGTGCTGGAGGATTTTAACATGACGCGGGAGTCTGTCGACAGCTTTTTTGCCGAGAGCAACACCTATCTGTTTGCTTTTATGCCAGACCTCAGCTATGAAATTACAATTTCCATGAACGAGAATGAAGCGTCAAGGCAGATGGGTACCTTTGACGGGCAGGGGGAAGAGCTGGTGAACCTTTTGTCTGCGCAAATTTCGCTGTACCAGCAGCAGGGAATTCAAACCTCCGCTTTCGAAATGCACAAAAGCGGGCAGGCCAATTTTGTAAGCTTCGATTTTTCTTACGAGGGCGATGCGGGCTCGTTCCAGGGGCGGCAGGCCTGCACGGTGGTGAACGGGCAGCTTATTATGTTTGTGCTGCGTTCTTACACCGGGCAGTTTGAAGCGGTGCAGCGGGAAACCTTCAACGGCGTTATAGAAGGGCTGGTTTTTACCAATTTGGCCGCGCCTTCTTCGGCGGCTTCGCTGCCTGCGGCCGGTTCCTCACGGGCAAGTGCCCCCGCTTCGCAGGAAAGCCCTTTCCTGTCGGCGTTGGCCAAAGCTTTGGGGGCCGGTTTGTCTGGGGCGGTTTTTGTTGGCATTGCTTTTTTTGTTAAAAAAGGCAAGTTTCAAAAAGACCTCGCTACCTTTGAGGTGTATAAAAAATGGTTTGAGGACGAAACCTTTGAGTACAAGGGCAAAGATTACGACAAAAAGCGGTATGTAAACTACAGGGCCGAATCACTGAAGGGCACAAGCGAAAATACCCTGTATAATTTGCTTAATGAAATTTACAAAGCCAAAGAGAAGGGCACGGCCAACGGCCTTCAGCTGGCCGATGAGGAAGCGATCAGCAGGGCGCTGAAAGAAAAAAGCGACACTGGCTACAATGGATAGCGCTGCCCGGCTTTTACAAAGGCTGGTGAACGCCGCATAATAAACCATAGCAAAAAAGAGAGGGAGACCATTATGGACAAAACAAAACGCAAGGCCGTTATTGCCGGCAACTGGAAAATGAACAAAACCCCGGCCGAAGCGGCCGCCTTAATTGAAGAGCTTATTCCCGCCGTAGCCGGGGCCGATTGCGGCATTGTTATTTGTACCCCTTATGTAGACCTGCCCCTGGCGGTGCAAAAAACCAGCGGCAGCAACATTGGGGTGGGCGCCCAGAATGTTCACTTTGAAAAAAGCGGCGCCTTCACCGGCGAAATTTCGGCCGATATGCTGACCGAGCTTGGGGTGAAATATGCCGTCATTGGCCATTCCGAGCGCCGCCAGTACTTTGGCGAAACCGATGAAACCGTAAACCTGCGCACCAAAGCCGCCCTGGCGGCAGGCCTTACCGCCATTGTGTGCGTGGGCGAAAGCCTTGCCCAGCGCGAGCAGGGCATTACCGAAGAACTGGTGCGGCTGCAAACCAAAATTGCCCTGCTGGGCGTTGATGCCGAGGACATGAAAAAGGTTATTGTGGCCTACGAGCCGGTTTGGGCCATTGGCACCGGGCGCACCGCCACCGCCGAGCAGGCCGAAGAGGTTTGCAAGGCCCTTCGCACCGTGCTGGCCGAGCTGTACGGCAAGGCTGTGGCCGAAGCCACCACCAGTCAGTACGGCGGCAGCATGAACGCGGCCAACGCCGCCGAGCTGCTTTCGAAGCCCAATGTGGACGGCGGCCTTATTGGCGGCGCCAGCCTGAAACCGGCCGATTTTGCGGCCATTGTAAAAGCGGCCGGCGTGTAAGGCGCGGGGCAAAGGCCCTGCGGCGCAGCCAACGCGCGGCGGCCTAACGGTTGCTGTGTTTGCGGGGCGCAAGGCGTATACCCGGGGGGAAGCCTTGCGCCTCGCTTTTGTTTGCCCGTGCCCGGGCCAAGGCCACCGGGGGCGACTATTTTGTTTTTGAGGGAGAGAAAAGAATGAAACCAATTATGCTTTGTATTTTAGACGGCTTTGGGTACAACCCAAGCGACTACGGCAACGCCATTCAGGCGGCCGCAACCCCAAACCTTGACCGCTACTTTGCAAATTACCCGCACACCCTTATTGGGGCTTCGGGTATGGAGGTGGGCCTGCCCGAGGGGCAAATGGGCAACAGCGAGGTGGGCCATACCAACATTGGCGCCGGGCGCATTGTGTACCAGGAGCTTACCCGCATTACAAAATCCATTCAGGACGGCGATTTTTTTGAAAACGAGGCCCTTTTGGCCGCCGTTCAAAATGCAAAGCAAAGCGGCAGGGCGCTGCACCTGGTGGGCCTGCTTTCCGACGGCGGGGTGCACAGCCACAGCGCCCATTTGTACGCCCTTTTGCAGCTTGCCAAAAAGCAGGGCCTTACCAAGGTGTATATGCACGCCATTATGGACGGCCGCGATGTGCCGCCTGAATCCGGCAAGGGCTTTGTGGAAGAGCTTCTGGCAAAAATGAAGGAAATTGGCGTGGGCGAAATTGCCACCATTACCGGCCGCTACTACGCCATGGACCGCGACAACCGCTGGGACAGGGTGGAAAAGGCCTACGCCGCCATGGTGTACGGCGAAGGGGAAAAGGGCAGCCCGGTAGAAGTGATGGAAACATCTTACGCAAACGGCGTAACCGACGAATTTGTACTGCCCGCCGTAACCTGCGAGGGGGGCCGTATTTCCGCCGGGGACAGCGTTGTGTTTTTCAATTTCCGGCCCGACCGCGCCCGCGAAATTACCCGCACCTTTGTGGATGATGAGTTTGTAGGGTTTACACGCCGCACCGGCCGCCTGCCCCTTACCTATGTGTGCTTTACCCGGTACGACGCCACCATGCCCGGCGTGCTGGTGGCCTTTAAGCCCCAAGGGCTTGACAACGTGCTGGGCGCCTACCTTGCCGCCAACGGCAAAACCCAGCTGCGCATTGCCGAAACAGAGAAATACGCCCACGTAACCTTTTTCTTCAATGGCGGCGTGGAGGAGCCCTTTGCCGGGGAAGACCGCGCGCTGATTGCCAGCCCCAAGGTTGCCACCTACGACTTGCAGCCAGAAATGAGCGCCCCCGCCGTGGCGGAGGAGTGCGTGAAGCGCATTCACTCGGGCAAATATGATGTCATTATTCTGAACTTTGCCAACTGCGACATGGTGGGCCACACCGGTGTGTTCGAAGCCGCCCGCCAGGCGGTGGAAGCGGTGGACAAAGCCGCCGGTGCGGTAATTGACGCCGTGCTGCAAGAGGGCGGCGCGGTGCTGCTTACCGCCGACCACGGCAATGCCGACAAAATGTACGAGCCGGACGGCAGCCCCTTTACCGCCCACACCACAAACCCCGTGCCCCTTGTGGTAATTGGCGCGGGGGCGGTGGCCCTGCGGGAAAATGGCGTGTTGGCCGACCTTTCGCCCACCATTTTAAAACTGATGGGCCTGCCCCAGCCCGCCGAAATGAGCGGGACAAGCATTATTGAGTAAGGGCTTTTAGATCTCTGTGAATGAGGAAAGCCCCCGCCGCGCCGCAAAATAGCCGGGCCACGGGTGCGGCGCGTTTATGCAAACACAGTGCCAACAAGCGGGGCGCCTTGCCAAAAGGCGCCCCGCTTGTTGGCGCAAAGGGCGAAAATAGAGCAAGGCAAGCAACGGGCCCGCTTGCGCATTCGGGGGCTTTGGCCTATATTGTAGGTATGGCGGGGCTATAAAGGCCTTTGTTGCCGCCGCATGGAAAGAGGCTTATTGAACCCCGGGCAAAAGGCCGCGCCCTGCTGTTATTTGCCGGTGGAACCGCCTGGCAGGCCGTGAGCCGAACAA
>JBKEBR010000255.1:0-23743 GCA_047973285.1 Oscillospiraceae bacterium
AAGTTATAAATATTTTAAAATAAATGCTTGAAGAACTTACAATTTGTAGGTTATTTTTGCTATTTAGAAATTAGTATTTAAAAATAAGGAGGAAGCTAATGGAAGAAGAAAAAATGTTTAGTTATGAAATTCATAGATTAAAGAAAATTCCTGAAAATAAAAATCTTTTATATGAGGGACTTGAGTATTTAAAGCAAAACAATATTTCTGTAGATATAAACAATTACAATACTATTTATAAAAGCAGTATGGCTGAATATACAAAGGATAAAACCCATATTTTAAGTTTTTTATATCAAAAATTTCTTTTAGACAAACCAAAAGATTTTAAAGAACATCAGATAGCAACAAGTGATATTGTAGCAATAAATCTAAATGGAGAAATAAGTTATCATTTTTTCGATAAAACCTCATTTAAAGAAATAGCAGCGAGTAATTATCTTGCTAATGCAGAAATGTCGGTTGAGGGTAATTATAATCAAATAGATGGCATTATTAATAACGTGCCTATTGAGAAAGAAGAATCAAAGCAAGAAAAAAAGCCCTCAATGTCTGGTCGTTCGCTATGCGAACTGCTCGACATACTGTGTCAAAACTCTGTAAACTAATGAAAAAACATGATATAATTATTCTATAAAAAATCATAGGTGGTGTGGATAATGAATTATATAGAAGGCAAAGACAGATACCAAGGAACATTGTTTCCAGAAGTGATAGATGATTATATTACAAATGATAATCCAGTTAGAGTAATTGATATTTTTGTAGATAGATTGGATTTATTCAGTCTGGGATTCAAAGAAAATAGTATAAACGGTAGACCGTCTTATAATCCAAAAGATATGTTAAAATTATATATTTATGGATACTTTAATAAAATTCGTTCATCAAGAAATTTAGAAAAAGAAACACAAAGGAACATAGAGTTAATGTGGCTTTTAAATAAGCTAACACCAGACAATAAAACAATATCACGATTTAGAAAAGATAATGCGAAAGTATTAAAAAATGTATTTTGAGAATTCGTTAAGTTATGTACAAAATTAAATTTATATGGCAAAGAATTAGTTGCAATAGATGGTTCTAAATTTAAAGCCGTAAATTCTAAAGAAAAAAATTTTAGCGAAAGCAAACTAAAAGACCGACTAGAAAGACTAGATAAAAAGCTTGAGGAATACCTTGCCTTATTGAGTAAAAATGATGAAATAGAAACTGATACTCCAAAATTAAGTAAGGAAGATATAGAAAAAGCAATAAATGAAATCCGCCTAAAAAAAGACGAATATACAGAACTTTTAAATAGTTTTGATGAAACAAACGAAACGCAAATTTCTATTACAGATCCTGATTCAAGACGAATGAAAAAGGCAGATGGTGCAACAGATATGTGCTACAACATTCAGTCGTCAGTTGATGAAAAAAACAAATTGATTGTGGATTTTGAAGTGACAAATCGTTGTAATGATAACGGTTTGTTAAGTGACCTTGCTAAATCATCAAAAGAAATTTTAGAAATACCAAATGAGAGTAACTTTAGCACAGTTGCAGACACTGGCTATTTTAATGCTACAGATATAAATGAATGTGTAAAAAACAATATAACACCACACATTTCAAATTCACATGAAGAAATTACTATTTGTATAGAAAGTATAGAAGATGAAAAAAGCGAAATAAAAGAATTCAGCACTCAAGGGAAAAATGTATTTTTAAAAGAACGAAATATAGCGATTTGCCCAATGGGTCAAATTTTATACCCTAGAAGTTGGCTAAAATCAAGAAAAGCTGCTGTTTATAGCAATAAATATGCGTGTAATGCCTGCAAAATGAAAGCTAAATGTAAAAAGTATTATCGTAACCATGAAGTTAAAATGCCTAAATCTGAATTTACTAAGGTTTGCAATTATACGGATTTAAGAATAAAGCAAATAACTTACAAAGCAGATATAAATATCATAAAGCAAAGGCAATCAATAGTAGAACACCCATTTGGCACTATAAAGCAAACTATGAACCATGGATATTGCCTACTTAAAGGTATTGAAAATGTCCAAGGTGAATTTGCGTTGGCTTTTTTAGCCTATAACCTAAAAAGAGTAATAAATTTAATTGGACTCAAAGAATTAATAGAAGGAGTAATTCGAAATTTTCCATCTATTAATTTTAAAATAGTATTTCTACTAGCCAAAACTTAGGTGTGGGTAATATTTCTAAGTTTATTCTTTTGTTTTGACACAGTCTGACGCGATGTGATAACATAGCCATCTTTCAAATACAGCCCCGGAGTGAAGTCACCACCGGGGGCATTGAACGCTGGGACTCCCATGTGGACAGTCATGCCAGTTTTCATCCAGCTTTCAGCCAACAGCGTTGCTTTTGGCATGTCGTATGTAAAGGCAACCGAAACATGAACCTCGTCAATGTCGGGCAGTTCACGGGTTGGGGGCGCAAAAAAAGCCAATCCGTCATCAGGACTGGCTTTCGTCTTTCGGGGAAAAACTCTCGCTATTCTCAATCAATCACCCCCTCCGTACAAATCGTGATTTACCTCAGCGCGGTAGTAGGTGTCCATCGTCGTGGGGGCGTTGTACAAGGTGGCAAGCAGATATTTCCTCACGTTTCGTACTTTCGTGGTGTTCTTGTCGATGCAGTCAAAGGCATATTGGATATGGCTACTGTCGATTTTCAAGAAACGGCTTTTGACAACCTCTTTCGGATAATCGTCTCCGGCAATGGTGATGTAGTCGCGCTTAGAGCAGACAGTATCAAGCATTATCTCCACAAGCTCGTTCATGCGATCTTCACCGTATTGCCCGATGAGAATATCGTACTCAACATTGTCCGTAATTAAATCACGATAAGCATTTCTCTCTCTCATCCCATCCCTATCCCATCCATGAAGGGAAGAAGCTGCGGGATCTCCCAGTCGCTGATAAGATTGGATAGGATAGTTCTCGCTAAAATCAGTATTATTATTCTCAGGCTTAATAAACTCGTTCTTAATAGAGTCCGAATCGCCGTAGTCTGTAGGTCGGTCTTGCCGTAGTCCAGAGGTCGGCAAATCCTGTAGTCCAGAGGTCGGTTTTTCCGACTTCTTGAAGTCGGCGTTGTTGATAAACTTTTTAACGTAGATTTTTGCTGGTTTTCCAAGCCCTTGCCGGACACGCTCAATCAGTCCAACACCCTTTACGCTGTCAAGCTCGGCAAGCAATTTCATACCCAAATCGCGCTGGCAGTTGATATGCTCTTGAACATCCTCCAGCGTGAAATAGATAAACACTCTGCCGTTATCGTCCAACCAGCCATTTTTCAATGACCATCCCATACGGTCAAGCATCATACCGTAGAGGATTTTGGCATTGCCGGATAGATACTTGTAATGGTTGTTCGTAAACAGAGCTTTAGGCAATCGGTAAAATACGAATTGCTCGGCTTCCTCGGCGTAAAAGTAATCGTGCGGTATTGGCTGCTGGGCCATAGCGATACCTCCTTTCAAAAATAATGAATCTATAAGAATACTCGTTGTGAGGGGCTATGCTGTTCAAGTTTGGCAGCTTCTTTGCGTTCACTTTCACAGCAACACGTTTCAAGAGGACAGGGCTTCTTTTTCCCTGCATAGTACAGACAGTATTTGCAATCGCAATCTTCCAACGAGTACCCTTTGAAACGCCCCAAAACTCGCGCGTTGCTTTTCAAGGCGTACTACCTTCTTTCTTAGACAAAGCAAAACACCACTCTCGGGTTTTACCCTTGAAGCGGCGTTTTGTTGTGATTATAGAGCTGTTTAATTGTATTTAGATTTTGTGAAAGCCTTATTCTATGCGGCTTTCGGGGTTTCAGGGATATATACATAAAGCCACCGCCGACGCCGAAAATGAAAGTTTAATTCAAAAATCTTTTGCCAAACTTGCCGAGGGAAAAACCGTGCTCATCATTGCCCACCGGCTGAAAACCATCGAAAAGGCCGACCAGATTTTGGTGCTGAACAAGGGGCGCGTTGCGGCATCCGGAACCCACACAAGCCTGCTGGAAAGCAGCGCCGCCTACCGCCAAATGGTGGCTGCCAACGAAAGGCGGGATGCTTGGAGCATTCAGAAAAGCCTGCGAAAGGAGGCGGAGCACCATGCGTAAATTCAAAAAATGGCTTTTAAAAACAACGCTGGGCTATCCCGGCAACTCGGTAAAGCTATGCGTATGGATGATTTTTGACAATTACGTTTCCTCCATTCCCTATGCCGTTATGGTGTTGGCAATGTTCCTGTTGTTCCGGCCCATCATCGCCCCGGCAGAGCCCATTCCCACAATGCGCATATTAGTTTTATGTGGAATTTTGGCAGTTCAGGCTGTAATTTACTATTTTGTAGCCCGCAAAAGCTATACAATTTCCACTGCCGATTTTGCCGAAGTTGTGCGCAAGGCCCGCAGGGCTATGGGCGAACAGCTGCGCCGCCTGCCCATGGGCTTTTACAACCGGCGCGATGCAGGCGATTTAACCACTGTTCTGCTGCGGGATTATGGAACCGTTGAAAACAATAACGATACCGTAATACCCAAGGCGGCGGTAATTATTGCGCGCATGAGCATGGCCGTTGTGGTGCTTACGGTATTCGATTGGCGCATGACGCTGGCTACACTTCTGGTTATTCCGCTGTCTGTTCCTTTTGCGGTGGCGGCATACCGGCGGCTGAACGGCACAAACACACAACTGCTGAACGCGCAGCAGGACAACACCGTCCGCATTTTGGAGTATGTGGGGGGGATTCAAACGTTAAAGGCGTTCAACCAAACAGATGAGATGTACCGCGGCCTGCGGGCCTCCTGCGATGATTTGCGGCAAAAAAGCATCGCTATGGAAAAGGCCAGTGCCCCGGTTGGCATGCTGGCACGGGCGGTGCTAAACGCCGGTACCGCTGTGGTAATGGGGGTTGGTGTTTGGCTTATGCTGAACGGCAGCCTTTCACCGCTTACCTTAATGGTATTTTTGATGATGGCTTTGAATTTGTATAACCCGATCATGAGTTTTATGATGATGCTGGTAAACATCACGCAATTGAACCATTGCACCGGCCGCATCAACGAAATAATGGCTGAACCGCCGCTACCTTATGTGGAAGGAACAAAGAAGCCGGCCGGCGCCGATATCTGCTTTCAGAACGTCGGTTTTGGATATGGAAATGAAGAAGTGCTGCACGATGTTTCTTTTGTTATTCCACAAAACAGCCTCACCGCGCTGGTTGGTTCCTCCGGCAGCGGCAAAAGCACCATTACACGGCTGATTGCACGGTTTTGGGACGCCGGTTCAGGCAGCATCACAATCGGCGGAGTGCCAATTGAAAACCTCTCCCCGGAAGATGTGTTGTGCGATGTGAGTATGGTTTTCCAGGATGTGTACCTTTTTAACGACACCATTGAATCCAATATCCGAATGGGCAGGGAGGGAGCCACCCGGGAAGAAGTGATACAGGCTGCCCGGCAGGCGGCCTGCCACGACTTTATCAATGCCCTGCCCAACGGGTACGATACCGTGGTGGGCGAGGGGGGAAACAGCCTGTCCGGCGGGGAAAAGCAAAGAATCAGCATTGCGCGGGCGCTTCTTAAAAATGCGCCTATTGTACTGCTGGATGAGGCCACCGCGGCGCTTGACCCGGAGAACGAGGTGCTGATCCAACAGGCTTTCAATGCACTTGTGCAAAACAAAACGGTGGTGGTTATTGCCCACCGGCTGCGAAGCGTGCAAAATGCCGATCAAATTATTGTGCTTCATAAAGGCCGTGTGCAGCAGGCCGGCACACACAGCGACCTGTTGGCCGAAAATGGTTTATACAAAAGGCTGTGGAACGAACAGCAAAAAGCGGGCAACTGGCGTTTGCAGCAGGCCGCCGCAAAAAGTTGAGCAAAACATTACTTGCAGGCATAAAAACCTTGTTCCCCAAAAGCTGCGCCAATATGCCGTGGAAAAAAGCGGGCGGGCAAAGCTTGCCGTATTTGCCTGTGGCTGCGCCTTTGTTTTGAATTTTCAATTTGCCAAGAAATGCCGCTGTTTTGTATAGTCAACTAAGTTGAAATCCGGTTTGGAGATATGATAAAATAAAGCCATGAGCTATGATATAAAATTTCGCCGCAGTGCGATAGAGTATTGGAACGAAGGGCATAGTAAAAGGGCAACGGCCAAGGTATTCAAAGTAAGCCCAACCACCTTGCAAGAGTGGAAATCGCAGCTGAAAGAAACCGGGGATATGAAGCCCAAAAAGCGCAGAGAAACATGGCGCAAAATCGAACCAACTCGGTTGAGGAAATATGTAGGAGAACATCCGGATGCTTTTTTAAGAGAAATCGCGGAAGAGTTCGGTTGCACGGATGTGGCCATATTACTGGCGCTACGCCGCTTGAAGATAACGCGTAAAAAAAACCACACTATACAAGGAAGCGAATGAAGGTTTTCGACAAATTTTCCTTAAACGGTTGAAAAGCATAGAGCCGGAACGCATCATCTATGTCGACGAATGCGGGATCAACCAATATCTTTACCGAGAATATGCGAGAGCCCCACGTGGACAAAAGGTGTTTACAAAAGTCAGTGGGCGAAAATTCGAACGCAAAAATATTGTGGCTGGTATATGCCGGGGAAAATGGGTTGCCCCGTTGGAGTACAGCGGAACCACCGACAGTATTTTATTTGAATTTTGGTTTGAGAACTGTTTGCTCAAAGAAATAGGTGAGGGTTCTGTTATTATTCTCGATAATGCAACAGTCCACAAGAAATCAGTTCTACCTGCCTTGGCAAAAGTCCGCAACTGCGAGGTTGTGTTTTTGCCTCCCTATTCGCCGGACTTGAATCCTATTGAGATGAAGTGGGCTTGGCTCAAGCGGCTTTTACGCAATATCCTTCATCGCTTTGATTCTCTTGACCAAGCTATTTGGACTGCTTTTCAATTTAGTTGACTATATGTTTGCAGAATGACAATTTTATTGGTAAAACGCTTTTTTACCCTGCCCTTGCACAAAGCTCCCCGCCGGAAAATACTTTCCGGCGGGGAGCTTTGTAAGGCGGGCCGGGCACCCGGCGGCAGCCTCGGTTATTCAAAAGCCAGCAAATGGCCGTTTACCACAACGCTTTCCACATTGTCAAGGTCAATGGGGCGGGCAAAGAATATTTTGTTGATAAAGCTGTCGTCCTCAGCGCCAAAAGAGGCAAGCAGCGAGCCGGTGTACTCTACGGTGCTGCCGTCCTTCATGGTAACCACAGCCTCCAGGCTGCTGGAATCAAAGGTGGTGGCCCCGCGCCCGTAGGCCGTAATGCCGATGGAGGAAAGGGAAACCTTGTACATAACCCAGGGGTTCATGTCAATGCTGCACTCCGCCGTTTTTTGGGGCGGGTTTTCATCCAGCTCAAAGGTGGCCTTCCAGTTGCCGTTTATGGCGCTTGTGTAGTAAAAGCCCCGCAGCGCCACATCCACATTTTTGGGGTCGGTATTTTGGGGCAGCTGCAAAATGTATTCGCTGTACTCGGAATACTGGCGGTAAAATACGGTGTCGGTTTTACCAAGAGAAAAGTTCAAAACGCCAAGCTGGGTATTGGCCGAAGCGCCGGGGTAGTTTAAAACCGGCTCCAGCATAGAGTATTTTTCCATGCCCTCGGGCTTTTGCTGAAGGTGCAGGTAGCCGCCTACCATACCGGCATTGCTCACGGTAAAAAGGTTGGTGGCGGGCAGGGTAAGGGGGGCGCCGCCAAACGCAAGGGTTGTAACGGTGGGGGCCTCCATCAGCGCCGCCATTTTTTGGTTTACCTCTTCGGAAGAGCCGTAGCTGTAGCCGGAGCCCGCGGTGTTTTCCGCCTGCTGGGTGGTGGGCTGCGGGTTGTGGGCCTGTATGTCTGCCAGGGTAAGGCCGGTTTTTAAATTTTCCACCTGCACCATGCCGGAAAGAAGGGTGCTTATTTGCAGGGTTATGGTTCGGTTTTCCTCAGGCTCTTCGGCAAAGCTTTCCATGCGGTAGGTGGCGGTGGCGGTGTCCTCGTCAAAATACACCATTTCGGCCATGCCCGCAAGCGAATCGTTCAAAGAATAATCGTATATTTCGGTAGAGGGGGTAATGCGGTTTTCGGCCAGGTCTTGCAGGGTAAAATAGATAACGGCGGTGTCGCCGTCGTTTACCGCGGCCACCACCTGCATTTTTATGCCGTTGTAGGTGCTTTCTTCGCTAAGCGGCTGCACCAGCTGGCGCAAATCCTCGCCCATGTTGGCAATAAAGCGCTCAAAAGGGGGAAACACGCTGGCGGCCACCTGCACGCTGAACACAAGGGCCAAACAGGCGGCGGCAGCGGTTATCAGCGGCTTGCGCAGGCGCAGCGCCGCCCGTTTCTTTTTGGGGGCCGTGCCTGCGGTTATTTTGGCCCGCAGCTCGGGGGAGAGCGAAACAGAAGAAAGGCGGGCGTCAATTGCCTGCCGCATACGGTCATTCTTCTCCATAATACCACCCTCCCAACTGCTTTTTTAAAATTTCCCTCGCGCGTTTCAGCCGCACCGAAATGGTCGATTCCGGGGTTTTCAGGGCCGCCGCAATGTCCGCTATTTTCATGTCCTCGTAATAAAACAGCAGCAAAACTTCCTTGTAGCGGGGCTTCATCTGCATAATGGCCGCAAGCAAGGTGTTGTCGGCGCTGTCGGCGGGGCCTCGCAGGGAATATCGTTCAGCTGCTCCACCACATTCACCCGGCGGTTCCAGGCGCTGCGCAGCATGTCTTTGCAAACATTAATGGCAATGCGGGTAATCCAGGTTTTTTCCCCGTTTCCGCCGTCAAACTTGCCGTAGTTTTTGTACACCTTGAAAAAGGTTTCCTGCACGGCGTCCTCAGCCATCGGCATATCCTTCAGGTACATAAAACAAAGGCGCAGCAAAGAATTGCCATAGCTGTCCATCATGCGCTCCAGGTTTGGCTCCGGCGGGGCCGTTTGGGGCGCGCTTTGGGCGGCTGGCGGGGGTGTTCGGTTTTCATTTACGAATTACCTTCGGGAATTTTTTCAAAATGCAACCATTCCTTAACAGCTGTTTTGCGGTCTGGCTAACATTATACAAAAAATGCATAAGAAAAACAAATTGCCGGGCCCGGTTCACATTGCCCTTGCAACCCACTTGGGTTTAGAGTAAAATGTTAATTTGGGTAGGTTTTGTGCCGCTTACACCGGCAGATTCAGGGTGTTTTCCACACAGGAAATGCCATGGCAAAGGGGTGGCTGCTTGCGCGTTTTAATTGAGCTTTTGGATAAAAGCCCTATCGAAAACGTTTTGGGGGCTTGCATTTTCGAGCCCGAAATTGTGGTGTATTTGTGCGACAAGCGAAATTCCACCCTTTTCAAGGAATCGGCCGTGTACAGCCTGTTTCGCCGGCGCAAGCTGAAAACCAAACCCCGCTTTTACTATTTTGACGCCCAAAGCCCGCCTGAAATTCGCCGGGTGCTGGCCGCCGTTGTGCGCGACTACCCCGGTTGCGTCTTCGATTTTTCCGGCGGCAGCGACCTTGTGCTGCTGCAGGCGGGGGCCTACTGCCTGCCCCTTGGGGTGCCCGCCTGCTATATTAACGCGGCAGAGGGCCGGTTTGTAAATGTGCAGCATTGCCGCCATTTGGCCGAAAGCTTTGCCATGCCCACCTTTACAATAGGGGACGTATTTGCGCTGGCAGGGGCGGCCGTAATGGGCAGCGGCCATTTCGAAAACAACGAGGAGGCAACCCCCGGCTTTGAAGAGGACGCCCTGTTTGTATGGAAAATGGTGCAGCAAAGCCCCCGCGCGTGGGGCAGCTTTGTGGCCTATTTGCAGGCGGCCTGCGCCGGCACGCCGCTTACCGCGCTGCACATAAGGGCGCTTTCCTCCCTGGGCCGCGGGCGGCAGGCTTCCAAGGCCAACGGCAGCATTTTTGAAAAGCTGTACAGGGCGGGGCTGCTTACCTATTACAGCCGCCAGGGCGCGCAGGTAGAATTTGCCTTTAAAAGCCCGCTTCATAAAAAATGCCTGCTGAACCAGGGCATTTGGCTGGAGCTGTACTGCTATATTAACGCAATGCGCTCGGGGCTTTTCGACGATGTGAAAACCAGTGTGGTCATTGACTGGGCAGGCGCCACCTACGGCCCCGAAAGCACCAAAAACGAAGTGGATGTTGTGCTGGTAAAGGGCATTGTGCCGGTGTTTGTAAGCTGTAAAATGAGCGTTCCAACCCCGCTGGCCCTTTCGGAAATACGGCTGCTGAGCAGCAAGTTTGGCGGCGAGCTGAGCCGGGCCGTGGTGGTTACCGCCGGCACCCTTGGCACCGAAAACAGGGCCCTTGGGGCCCGCGCGGCAGATTTGGACATTCTTTTGCTGGACGGCGGCGTTTTGCAAAGCGGCCAATTGGCCGAAAAATTGCAGGAGGCTGTACTGAAAAACCGCGCCAATGGGTAGCGGCATACAATTTGCATTTACAGAGTAAAGGTTTTAAGGAGGCTTATTTCCATGGGGCAAGCAACCATTCAAAAAGACGTTGCACCGTTGTTTGAAACACCGTCGGCAGAGGCGGCCCGCACCGACGAGGGCCTGTACGGCATGTCTGTGCAGGTTTTGGAAGAATCTGAAAATGGCTGGTGCTTTGTTCGCACCGATTACGGCACCCAGGGGTATATGCCCTCGCCGTGTTTGAACCTTTCCGCCGAGGTGGCCGTCTCCTGGAAAAAGTACCCCAAAAGCACCGTGCTGGCGCCCTATATCGATATTCAAAACCGCCCGGCGGGCAATGCCGCCACCCTGTTGTCGGTGCCCCGCGGCTCGCTGCTGGTGGCGCTTAAAAACCCCGATTTGAACGGCTGGCAAAAGGTGGGCCTTGCCAACGGCAGCATTGGGTACACCCGTGCCTCTTATTTGGGCGAGGTAATTGAAGACTGGACCCAGCTTTCGGAAAACGACATGCGCTGGAACCTTGTGGAAAGCGCGCTTTCCTACAATGGCACGGCCTACCGCGAAGGCGGCGGCAGCCCCCTTGGCATAGACGCCGTGGGCCTGGTGGCAATGGCCTACCTTTTAAACGGTGTGGTTATTCCGCGCGACCTTGTGTTCAAGCAGGGCTCGCCGCTGCACCGCATTAAACCCGATGAAATGGAGGAGGGGGACCTCATTTATTTCCGCGATTCGGTTGGAATGTTCATGGGCGATGGCCATTTTGTACACGCCACCGAGCTGGCGGGCAACGAAGGGGTTGTGGTAAGCAGCCTGCGCCCGCGGGATGAAGACTACCGGCCCGACCTTGCCGAGCATATTGTGGGCGTGGCAAGCCTGTTTTAAGGGCGCTTATAAAGGGGGCCGGTGCAGTTGAAGCGTAAAAATGCGGCAGGGTATGCCCCGCGGCGCAAGGCGCCGCTTTGGTATGGGGCCCTTTTGCTGCTGCTGTTTGCCGTGGCGGCAGGGCTTGTTTGGCACATAGCGGTGCAGCTGGGCTTTTTTAGCCTGCCCGCGCAAAGCGCCGCCACCCTTGCCGGGCCTGTGCTAACCGAAACCCCCGATGCCGGGCAGCAGTACCTTGCCGAAACTGTTTTTGTGGGCGATTCCAACACCGTGCGGCTGTACCGGCAGCAGGTGCTAAGCCAGGCGCAGTGCATGGGCAAAGAGGGCATTTCGGTGGACGCGGTGCCTTCGCTTGCCTTTGTGCAGGTAAGCGGCAGGGCAGCCCTGTATACGGTGCCGGAGGCGCTTGCCCTTGTGCAGCCCCGGTGGGTGGTGCTTACCTTTGGCACCAACAGCATTGGCAATGTTGGCCTGGAGGCGTTTACGGCACAGTACAGGGCGGCCATAGCGGCCATACGGCAGGCCTATTCCGGCTGCGATATTATTGTGAACTCCATTCCCCCCATTGCGCAGCAAAACAGCTACCCAAAGCTTAGCACCGCCGAAATACAGGCGTATAACGATGCCCTGCTTGCCCTGTGCGGGCAAGAGAAGGTGTACTTTTTGAATTCCTTTGAAGCCCTGGCCGCCGAAGATGGTTACGCAAAGCAGGGGTACATGCTGGAGGATGGCATTCACCTGACCCAAACGGCGCTGCAGGCAATGGTGGGCTACGTGCGCACCCACGCAATACCGGGGGCGTAAAACTTTTAAAGGCCTTTTACACGGCTTTTTGCCTATTTTGTATTGACGTATTTACGGGAATCTGTCATTATTTAATAAGCTGGGCAAGTGTTTGCCCCTGCAAAAACCGTTGGGCGCAAGCCACACCGCCCTGCTGCCGGGGCTGCGGCGGCCCCGGCCGGTTGGCCCGGCGTAAAAACGCGGGCATAAAAAACAAACTGTTTTCAGCGGCGGCTGCCGTTTTGCGCGGCCGCGGTATATATAGGAGGGTTGTATGGCGGCCAATTACAATTGCCTTTTGTTCGATTTGGACGGAACCCTGTTGGATTTTGCGGTTGCCGAGCGGGAAGCGGTGGAGAAAACCCTGCAAAAGTTTTCCCTTCCCTCCGGCCCCGAAACGGTGGAACTGTTTTCCTCTATCAACGCCTCTTTGTGGGCGGCGCTTGAGCGCGGAGAGATAAAAAAAGACAAGCTGGCAGTACAGCGCTTTACCCAGCTTTTGCAGCAGCTTGGCGCCGAAGGCGACGCCATTAAAATGAACAACGAGTATCTTACCAACCTGTCGGCCGTGGCCATTCCCATGCCGGGCGCCGAGGAAATGCTGGCCGAGCTGGCCGAATTTGCAACCCTTGCCGTGGTGAGCAACGGGGTGCAGCGGGTGCAGCTGAGCCGCCTTAAAAAAAGCGGCCTGCTGCCCTATTTTGACGAGGTGTTTGTAAGCGAAAAGCTTGGGGTTACAAAGCCTTCGCCCCGTTTTTTTGACCTTTCTTTGAAAGCGCTGGGCATTGCCAACCGCGGCAAGGTGCTGGTAATAGGCGACAGCCTTACCGCCGACATTCAGGGCGGCATCAACGCAAAGCTTGCCACCTGCTGGTGCAATTATGCCAACGCCGAAAACACAACCGCCATCAAGCCCACCTATACCGTGCGTGATTTTTCCCAAATTAAGCTGTACGCCGTTGGCGAGGAGGAATTAAAGCGTGCCGAAAACAGAGAAAAAAGACATCTGGTTTGATTCAGCCGATGGGGCCCACAAAATTGCGGGGTACTTTTACACAAACCCTTCGGCAGCGCCCTTCTGCATTGTGCAAATTTCCCACGGCATGTGCGAATACATGGGCCGGTACGAGAATTTTGCGGCATTTTTGGCCGCCAACGGGGTTGTGGTGTGCGGCAACGACCATTTGGGCCACGGCAGCTCGGTGGCAGGGCCGGAGGATTATGGTTTTTTTGGCAAAAATGGCCGCCGCGCCGCCCTGCAAGACCTGCACACCATGAACCGCCTTGCGCGCGAGGCATACCCCGGCCTGCCTTTGGTATTGCTGGGCCACAGCATGGGCAGCTTTTTTGCCCGGCAGTATGCCGCCCAATGGCCCGCCACCATTGACGGCCTTATTATCAGCGGCACCGGCGGGCCCAACCCCCTTGCCCCGGTGGGCATAGCGCTGGCGGGGCTGCTGCAAAAGCTGAGGGGGCCGCGCCACCGCAGCAAATTGCTGCAAAATATGGCCTTTGGCAGCTACCTTGAAAAGATTGAAAACCCGAACACCCCCTACGACTGGATTAGCCGGGACGAGGAGATTGTTAAGGCCTATGCGGCCGACCCCAAATGCACCTTTTTGTTTACCGCCAACGGCTTTCACGAGTTGTTCAGCGCCCTGCGGGAGGTAAGCAGCCCCGCCTGGGCCCAAAAGCTTTCCAAAACCACCCCTGTGCTGGTGTTCGCGGGCGGGGCCGACCCCGTTGGCAATTACGGCGAAGGGGTGCAAACGGTTTACAAGTGGCTGCAGGATGCGTCTATTCAGCAAACCTCCCTCACGCTTTACCCGGGCGGCCGCCACGAAATGCTCAACGAAACCAACCGGGCTTTGGTGTATGCAGACGTGCTGGCATTTTTGCAGCAATGGCGGCCCCAATAACTGCCGGCCTTGAAAGGCTTTTGTACGGCGTTTCCCAAAGGGTTTCTTTATTTCATTGGTTAACTAAAAGCGGGAAGGGGCCTGGCCCTGCCCCGCTTAAATAAAGGAGATAGCAGAATGCAGATAATTCAGGACTTTATCAGTGCCATTTTCGGTAGCCTTATCGAAATGGTGGCGGCAGATCCATGGTCTTTGCTGCGCATGGTGGCCATGTGGGCCATTGGCGGAATTCTTATTTACCTTGCCATCGCAAAGGATATGGAACCGTCTTTGTTGCTCCCCATGGGGTTTGGCGCCATTTTAGTAAACCTTCCCTTTTCCGGCGCCATCGACCAAATTCACGGCGGCGCCACCGAAGCGGGCGCGCTGAGCGAGCTGTTCCGCGCGGGTATTTCCAACGAGCTTTTCCCCCTTATTCTTTTTATCGGCATTGGCGCCATGATCGACTTTGGGCCGCTGCTTAAAAACCCAAAACTTCTTATGTTTGGCGCGGCGGCGCAGTTCGGCATTTTCTTTACGGTGCTGCTTACCTGCACAATCGGCTATATTTTTCCCGGCACCTTTACCCTGCAGGATGCCGCCAGCGTTGGCATTATCGGCGCGGCCGACGGCCCCACCGCCATTTTTGTGGCCAACTACTTCGACACAAAGTACATGGGCGCTATTTTGGTGGCGGCCTACAGCTACATGGCGCTGGTGCCCATTATCCAGCCCCCCTGCATTCGCCTGGTTACCACCAAAAAAGAGCGCATGATGCGCATGCCGTATGAAGCGGGCGATGTTTCCAAAACCGTTCGCATTCTGTTCCCCGTAGTGGTTACCATTATTGCCGGCCTTATTGCCCCGCGCAGCGTTGCTTTGGTTGGCTTCTTAATGTTCGGCAACCTGTTGCGTGAATGCGGCGTTTTGAACAGCCTGTCTGAAACCGCCCAAAATGCCCTGGCAAACCTGATTACCATTTTCCTTGGCATTACCGTTGCCACCCAAATGCAGGCGGAAAAATTCCTTACGCTGCAAACCCTTATCATTATGCTGCTGGGCCTTTTCGCCTTTGTGTTCGACACCATTGGCGGCGTAATGTTTGCCAAGTTTATCAATTTGTTCTCCAAAAACAAGGTGAACCCCATGATTGGCGCCTGCGGCATTTCGGCGTTCCCCATGAGCAGCCGTGTTGTGCATAAAATGGGCCTGAAGGAAGACCCGCAGAACTTCCTGCTTATGCATGCGGCGGGCGTTAACGTAGGCGGCCAAATTGCAAGCGTAATTGCAGGCGGCCTTATCCTGAACCTGGTAGCGAAATAAGGAAAAAGGAGACATTAAAATGATTATTGAAGCGTTGAAAATTATGTTGTTCGGCATGCTGGGTATTTTTGTGGTAATGGGCATTATCATTGCCGTAATAACGGCGTTGAAAGCGGTAACCCGCGGCCCACAGGCAAAAGAAGGCAAAGGCAAGGAATAACTTTTAACATGAAGTGCGCAGGGGCCCCCGGCAAAGCAGTGCCGGGGGCCCCTGCGCTTTTTGTAACAGTTTTTGCAAAAGGCAAACCAAAAGCCACCGGCAGTTTTATTGCCGGTGGCTTTTACCAGTGGCCGATTAACCTTGAAAACAGTGTGGTTTTCAAATTGGCAGGCAAAGGCTACCGGTACACATGCGTGCGCAATTGGCTATGAAGGGTATTAAAGCCGCCAAAGAGAGGCTTTGTGTAAGCTTGTTTGCACGGCTTCAAATTTAAATTGCTGTTGAATTTAATTTGGTATAAAAAGAGAAACGCGGGGGTGCCGCGGGCGGGCAGGTGCTACTTTTGCAGGGCGGTAAGCATGCGGTTGGCGTACATGTCGTTGCTGAAAGCGGTAAAGCTGTACAGCACCAAAATTTTGTCGTAGCCGCCGCTTTCAATGGTGTCATCTACCGAAAGCCAGTACCGCAAATCTATAATACCAACCTTTTCGTAGGTTTGCAGCAGGTAGGGTACAAAAGAGTTGCCATAGCTGTCTTTAATTACCAGTATGCTGCCCTCGCCGCTGCCCTGCATTTCGGAATAGCCGTTGTTGCCGCGCAAAAAGGCGGCGTATTTGTCGTACTGTTGCAGCTTCTCGGTGTCCATTAAGGGGCCGGTTTCTTCGGCAATGCTGCCGTCGCTCTGTTATTTAAAAATGGTAAGGGGCACGTCAAAATCATAATAGGCAAAGGTGTCCGGCCGGGTGGCAAAGCGGGCTGTTTTGGTATAATTGGTGCCATAAAAGCCCGAAACCTCCACCAGCGAGGCAGGGGGCGGAATAACCGGCTCGCGGCCGTTTTGCAGGCAAAACGCCTCATAGGCAAGCCAGGCGCCGCCGGTGGTGGTCCAGTGGTGGTCGGTGCGGTAATACACCTGCCGGCCGCCGGCGTGGGCCTGCGAAAAGGTTGAGCGCAGGTCTATAACGCTGGCCCCGGCGGCGGTGTAATTTGCAAACATACCGTCTAAAATGGCGTTTTCATCCATCTGCGGAGGCGAAGCGGCAAGCTCGCTCTGCAAAATATTGGCGGGGGAGGGAACAATCATCACCTCCACCTTGCCGGGGTGGCGCGCCGCAAGCTCACAAACCGCGGTTTCATTTACGGCAAGCTTTTGCACCTGGCTTTCGGTAAGAATGCTGTTTTTTACAATTTGGTAGCCGTTTTTGGCCAGCCATATTCCATTGCTTTCCAGCTTGCCCTGGGCGGCCTGCAAAAAGCTCCAGCCTGCGGCCAAAGCGTCCCGCCCGGGAAACTGGTCCCGCACGGCCTCGGCGTATTCGGGCAGCCACTTGCCCTGCAACAGCCCTTCCCAGGAAAAGGCGGGCTTTTCCGCCAGCGAGCGGTTTTCAAGGGCAGAGGTGCTGTGCTGGGGCCAAAACAGGCCCGCAAGGCAGAATACGGCCAGCGCGCCAAAAAACACAAACACCAGCGGCGCCCTGCGCGGGCCGGCCTTGGGCCGGTTGTTTTGGGGTTGTTTCATAAGGGCCCTCCTTTACAGGTTCAGGTATGGCAAAACAGAAGCGCTGCCCGCCACAAGGCAGGCAACACAGCCCGCGAACAAAAGGGCTAAAACAATGGTTTTCAGCGCGGTGTGGGGCTGTATTTTGGCATACAGCTTTTGCGGCAGGGGGGTGCAGAACAGCCCGCCCAGCAGCAAAACCACCGCGTAGTTGCGCGCAAAATATAAAGTGCCAACGCCCCCCTGCGGTACAAACAGCTTTGCAAACAGGGTGGGGGCGGCAACGCCCGGGTTGCCGGCGGCAAACAGCGCCCAGCCAACCAATACCACCAAAAGGGTGTAAATGTGGGGCCACACCCGGCCTTTTTGCAGCCATTTGCCTAAAAACAGTTTTTCCGCCAGCAAAAAGGCAAACAGGTACAGCCCCCACAGGGCAAACCCGGCGCTTGCCCCATACCACAGCCCGCCCAGCAGGCAGGCGGCCAGCAGCGCCAAAATGGGCCGCCGGCCCCCGCGGGTACCGGCCAGGGGGCGGTACAGGTAACGGGTGAACCAGTTTGTAAGGCTTATAAACCACCGCTGTAAAAAGCCGGTAACCGAACCGGCGCAGTAAGGCAAAGAGAAGTTCAGCGGCAGGGTAAAGCCAAGCATGCCGCCAAGCCCCTTTGCCATCAGCCCATAGCCCGCAAGGGCAAAGTAAAGCTGCAAGCCAAAGGCGGCAAGGGCAAGCCAGGCAAGCGGGGTGGAAATGTTTTGCAGGCCAACCCCCTCGCCATTGTACACAAGGCTTCCGTTTTCGTATTTGCCCACAACATCCGTCCAAAGCATGCCAATACCGTCGGCCAGCAGCACCTTGGCGGCAAGCCCCAAAATAAAAGCCTCAATGCCTTTTTCCACCCCGGCCAGGGTTACCCGGCCCTTGCCAAGGTGCAGGGGCTGCTGCAGGGCGGCATAGCCCGTAAGGGGGCCCGCAGGCAGCGGGGCAAACAGGGTAAGGTAGGCGGCAAAGGTAAGCGGGTTTTTCTCTGCCGGTGTGGTTTTGCGGTAAATGTCAACACAGTAGCCGGTGGCCTGCAAAGCCATTATGGCAAGGCCCAGCGGGGCTGCCATACCCTCTGCGGCGGGCAGGGCAAGGCCAAGCAGGCTGTTTGCCGCCCCGGCCAGGGCAGCACCGTATTTGTAAAAAACCAAAAGCCCCAGGTTAAAAAAAATGGCAAGGGCCAGCACCAGCCGCCGCCCGCGGCATACCGGCCTGCCAAGGGCAAGCCCGCAAAGCCAGTTCACCGCCGCCATGGCCAGTGCCACCGGCAAAAACATAAAATTATGCAAAAAGCCAAAGGCAAGGCTTATGGCAAGCAGGGCAATGTTTTTGTACCTGGCCGGGCACAGGTAGTACAGCAGCAAAGCCACCGGCAAAAACCGAAACAAAAAGGCCATGGAAGTAAACAGCATAGGCACCTCGTTTTTGCGGGGCTTTGCCCCGGCAGACAAGTTTTAAATAAAGCCACCAAAAAAAAGAAAAGGCCGGTACACAGGGCGTACCGGCCCGCTCAACCATTCAATGCTTTTGCCGAAAGCCGGGGGTTTCTTACGCAAAAGCGGCGGCAAGGGCGGTGTCCAAAGCGTCGTACCCGCCCTCGGTGCCGTTGGCAGAGGTGGCAAATATAACACAGTCGCCGTTTACAACAATGCGGGCCTCCTGCATGTTGGCGTAGGCAAGGGGAAAGTCAGACTTGTAATCCTCCCCTTGGGCCAGCAACCCGTCGCGGTATTTTTCAAGCCCGGCTTTTACCGTATCGGCGGTGCCGGGTGTTGCTTCAATTACAGCCACCATGCCGCCGTTTTCGGCGTACATAACCGATTTTGCCCCCGCCATGCCTGCAATGTTGTCGGCAGAAATATCACCGCTGGCGGTCAGCTCGGTAATGTCCAGCTCAATCGTGGCGCCAAGGCCGGCGGCTTCCGTAAGGGGGGCCAGCAAAGCGCCCACATCGTACTGGCCGGCGGCAGAAGCGGAAGAGGCAGGCAAAGACGACGCGGCAAGCGACGAAGAAGCGGCGGGCAGGGCAGAGGAAGCCGAGGAGGAAGAGCCGCAGGCGGCGAAGGCCAGCGCGGCAAAAACAGCAAGCAGTAAAACAGAAAATAAACGTTTCATGGGAATATCCACCTTATTTCATTTTAACGGGCGGGCGGCGGCCTGCTGCCGTGGGCCCGCCGAACAATTGGAAAACCGGGCAATGCATACTAAAGGTTATCATACACAATTTTGCGGTGTTTATCAAGTTTTTTGTGGCGGTTTGCAAGGGAAAAATCGGGTTTTATTTTGGGGAAAGGCCTTTTCAGCAGAGGCTGCGGCAAAAGGCCCGTTTCCGCAAAAGCAGCTGCTTTTACGGAAACGGGCCCCTGCAGCGGCTGCTTTGCAGCGGGCCGCATTAAATATAAATGGTTTCGGTGTTGCCGGCGTACATGCTTGCCTCCAGCGCTGTAAAAAGCTGCTTGAAATTTTCGGTGGAAATGGTGGCGCCGGCCACCACGTCCACCTGGTCAATATTTTGCTGCACCAGGTACTGGTTAATCAAATCGGCCGAGTATTGCTGCGGGTAGGTGCCCGGCAGCTTTTCCATTTCGGCGCGGTACTCTTCGTCGGCGCTCAAAAGGCTGCCGTCCTCGGCAAGGGCGTCAAATTCCATTGCCGTAACGGCGCCGCCCTGCACCGTTAGCACCAGGTAGGGGCGGTAGTTGTGTTCATTCACCTCGGTGTATTCGGCGCGGTAGGTGCCGTCCTGGTAGGTTTTTTCGCCGCCGCACGCCACCACAAACAAGCATAAAAAAGTGGCCAGAAAGGCCGAAAGTATTCGTTTCATCACAGTACCTCCATCGGGCCGCTAAAAAGGCCCTGGGTGTTGCCGCCCGCAAGGCGGCAGGTAAAAGCCTTATGCAATTAGGGCAAAAGAGTGAAAATAACTTTTTCAACAGGCTGGCTTATCATACAACATAAGGCCTTGGCTGTCAAATAAAAAGGGGGAAAAGCAACCGTTAATTTCTTGACAGGCCCCATTTATAAAAGTAATATAAACATATTGCAGCAAAACCCCGGCGCCCGCCAACCGGCGGCGTTTTTATACAAAGGAGATTTTTTTGGAAAACCAACCAACCCAACCGGCACGCCGGCGCACCCGCGCCCGCTGGGTGCGCGCCGTTTGCATTTTGCTGGCCCTGGCCCTGGTTGCCGCCGCCGTGGCGTACAACCTTTTGCAGCGGCAGGCCTATACCTCCGCCACCTTTGCCATGGACGCCATGGTAAGCCAAACCGCCTACGGCCCCGGGGCCCAAAGGGCCATGCAGCAGGTAAACCTTGCCCTTGCCGAATACGAGCAGGAATTCTCGCTGTACAGCGAAACCGGCGATGTGGCCCGCATAAACGAGGCGGCGGGCAAGGGCGGTGCCGACGTATCGCCCCGCACCGCCGCCCTTATTCAGCAGGCCACCCAGCTTTCGGCCCAAAGCAAGGGCGCCTTTGCCATCAGCATTGCGCCCCTTACCCTGGCCTGGGGTATTACCTCCGGCAGCCCCCGTGTGCCCTCGCAGCAGGAAATAGACAGCCTGCTGCCTTTGGTA
This sequence comes from Oscillospiraceae bacterium, assembly GCA_047973285.1. Lineage (GTDB taxonomy): Bacteria > Bacillota > Clostridia > Oscillospirales > Ruminococcaceae > JAAYCI01. Next base: position 20,588 of record JBKEBR010000255.1, read on the forward strand.
AACGATGATGCTATTCAGGTGGAGGGAACCCACGTTGCCCTTGCAAAAGAGGGACTGGCGCTGGACCTTGGCGCCATTGCAAAGGGGGCGGCCTGTACCGAAATGGCGGCCATATACGCCCAAAACGGCGTGAAAAGCGCGCTGCTTTCTATTGGGGGCAGCAGCATTTATGCCCTTGGCACAAAGCCGGATGGCACCCAGTACCGCGTGGGCTTTCGCGACCCGGCTGGCGGGGGCAGCGCCTATATTGCCTCGTTTGCCCTGCAAAACCAAAGCATTTCGGTGTCTGGCGGGTACGAGCGGTATTTTGTGCAAAATGGCAAAACCTACATTCATATTTTGAACCCGCTTACCGGCTACCCGGTGGAAAGCGACATTGCCTCGGTGGGGGTTATTCACCCCGACGGCGCCGTGGCGGAATTTTACTCCACCACCCTTTTTATATGGGGGGTAGAGGAAGCGCTGGAGTATATGCGCGGCGGCGGGGCCGCAATTGTGCTGGATACGGCGGGGAACCTGTATGTTTCGGCTTCGCTGGAAGAGGGCTTTCAGCTGCACCAGCAGGCCGAAAGCAGCTACAACCTTACATTTGTGGAGGCGGCCAATTGAGAAACAGTAAGGTGCGCCGCATTACCTTAATTGGTATGCTGTTTGCGCTGGCCATTGCCCTTGGAATTGCAGAATCTATGCTTACGCCGCTTTTGGGGCTGCCCATGGGGGTAAAGCCCGGGCTTGCCAATGTGGTGGTTATGTTTGCGCTGTTTTTTATGTCCCGCAGGCAGGCGCTGCTGCTGGCGGTTTTAAAGGGCGGGTTCAGCTTTTTGGCGCGGGGGGCCACGGCGGGCATTTTAAGCCTTACGGGGGGCCTTGTGTCGCTTGGTATTATGATGCTGCTTATGCTGCTGCCAAAGCGCCCCAGCATACTCATTCTCTCTATTGCCGGGGCTTTGGGGCACAACCTTGGCCAGTTTTTAATGGTGCGCTTGCTTTTGGGCCCGTCCTTTTTATATTACGCCCCGGTGCTGCTGGTTTCGGGGGTGGTTATGGGCTGCGTTACCGCGGTGCTGCTGCGGGTGCTGCTGCCCGCCCTGCAAAAAAGCGGCTTTGTAAAAAAGGAAGATTTAAACTGGCGCTAGCCGGGCCGGCGGTGCGGGCAGTATGGTTGAAGGCTGGGGCGGGCCCCGCGCCCGCAAGCCCGCCGCAAAGCATTGTGGTTGTTTGGCAAAAAGCTAAAAAATAGTTTTTGGGCGAATGAAAAGTGGTAAAGCAAGGTTGTGCCAAAACAGTCCCCGCAAGCAAAACTTCAGGAAATTCCCGGGTGCGCTCCCTTTCTTAAAGCCGGGGTAAAGCGGCAGGGCAAAGCAGGGCCTGTGCGGCCCGTTTGCGGTTTTGCCGAAAAGTGGGTTCCATTCGGTGCCCGCCGCGGGCAGCGGTGTTAAATTTCCCTTGTGCGGCAGGGCCAAATGGGATATGATGAGAATACAGAACACCGGCTGTTTTACGAAGATATGAGGGAAGAAAACATGGACGCAATACAGGAATTGGTTGCAAAGCAGCGCGCTTTTTTTGCCAAAGGCGAAACAAAGGAAATCAATTTTCGCCTGAACGCCCTTAAAAAGCTGCAGCTGGAAATACGCCTGCGGGAAAAAGAGATTGCCGCGGCCCTTCAGCAAGACCTTGGCAAGCACCCGTTCGAGGGCTATATGGCCGAAATTGGCCTTACGCTGGAAGAGCTTTCCTTTATCGCCCAAAAATTGCCCCGCTGGGCCAAAGACAAAAAGGTGAAAACCGGCGTTGCCAATTTCCCCGGCAAAAGCTTTATTCATTACGAGCCCTACGGTGTGGCGCTTATTATGGCCCCCTGGAACTACCCGTTTTTGCTTTCCCTTGCGCCCCTTATTGGGGCGGTTGCGGCGGGCAACTGCGCGGTGCTGAAGCCCTCGGCCTATGCCCCCGCTACCAGCGGCGTTATTCGGGCCCTTGTGGAAAGCTGCTTTGCCCCCGGCCATGTGGCGGTGGTAGAGGGCGGCCGCGCCGAAAACAGCGCCCTTATGGAGCAGCGGTTCGACTATATTTTCTTTACCGGCAGCGTAGAGGTTGGCAAGCTGGTAATGCAAAAGGCGGCGGCAAACCTTACCCCCGTAAGCCTGGAGCTTGGCGGCAAAAGCCCCTGCATTGTGGATGAAACCGCCGATATAGAGCTGGCGGGCCGCCGCATTGCCTTTGGCAAGTTTTTGAACGCCGGGCAAACCTGCATTGCGCCGGACTATTTGCTGGTGCAGCAAAGTGTAAAGCAGCCTTTGCTGGAGGCCATTCAGCGGGCCACCGAAGGCTTTTTTGGCGAAGAGGCCCTGCAAAGCCCCGAGCTGCCCAAAATTGTAAACCAAAAGCATTTTGACAGGCTTTGCGGCCTGCTGCAAAGCGGCGAGGTGTTTTTCGGCGGGCAAACCAATGCCGAAACCCTGCAAATTGCCCCCACGGTGCTTACAGGGGTGCTGCCCGGCAGCCCCATTATGCAGGAGGAAATTTTTGGCCCGCTGCTGCCGGTGCTTACCTTCGACGTGCCCGGCACCGCCATTTCTTTTGTGAATTCCCGCGAAAAGCCGCTCGCGCTGTATTTGTTTTCAAACAGCAAGGAAACCCAGCAGCAGGTTTTGCAGCAGTGCAGCTTTGGCGGGGGCTGCATCAACGATACGGTTATGCACATTGCCAGCACCTATATGGGTTTTGGCGGGGTGGGGCATAGCGGCATGGGCAATTACCACGGCGTTCGCAGCTTTAAAACCTTCAGCCACGAAAAGAGCATTCTCAAAAAGGGAACCTGGCTGGACGTGAAGCTGCGTTACCACCCATATACCAAGTTTAAAAGCAGCGTTGTTAAAAAAATACTGAAATAGGGAAGGAACCATTATAGTATGAAGGTTTTTTTACAAAGCAGAATTGCACTTTTGTACCCGCCCACCTTTGGGCAAAGGCAGCAGCTGGAGGAGCTGCTGAAAGGCCAGCGCATTGAACTGCGGCCGGTAGAGGAAGAGGCGCTGGAACTGCCCGTTGCGGCGGTGGCAGGCTTTGCCCTTACCCCGCCGCCCGCCCGCCCCTATGAAGGGCAGGCCCCCGCGAAGAGCTGCCTTGTGTTTTCGGGCGTTACCGAGGAGA
>JBKEBR010000256.1:0-1635 GCA_047973285.1 Oscillospiraceae bacterium
CCGGGGTATCTTTTGAAAACGAAGATGGCAGCAGCAGGCAAGCAATTTTGCGCAAAATGAAATTTAAAGACCCGCCTTTTGATACTCAATTGAATGTACACTTGCGCAGCTATGAATACAAACCCGGCGAAGATACAATTGGGGTATTTGTAAACGGGGCGCAAATCGGCAATGTGCCTTCTGCTGTTTCTCCTTATTTGGAACAGAACATGCACAATCTTGTAGGTGTAACCAATATTATTGCATACGGGGGCGGCGATGGGAAAAGTTTTGGGTGCGAATTAACTTTGCGAATGAAACAATAGTTTTGGAATGGGGGTGCGCAAGTGCCAAAGCAAAAGAAAAAAGAAGAAGGTTACTACCGCGTAACCTTTACATTTGGTGGCAAACGCTACGAGCGAAAAGGCAAAACCCAAGCAGAAGCCCACGAAAAAGCAGCAGAATTGAAAGCCGCTTTGAAACGCGGGGATATTGGAGTTAACAGCAAAATGCCGGTAAGCCGCTGGGCAAATGAATGGCTGTAAACATACAAGCGCCATGCCGTAGGCGAAAGCCAGTACGCAATGTACCAAGCCTACATTGATAATATTATTTGCCCGGCCATTGGTGGCCGGCCCCTTAGTGATGTAAAGACAATCGAATTGCAAAAAATCATCAATAGCCGAGCGGGTAACAGCAAATCGGATATTGATAAAATTATGTATACAATAAAGGGGATTTTTCGGCAGGCTTATCGGTCAGACATTATTTTTAAAAACCCCGCTGAATTTTTAACCAAACCCGCCGCCGTGGACGGCACCCACCGCAAAATCACAGACGAAGAACGCACCGCAATACTGGCGGTTGCCGAAACGCACAGGGCCGGGCTTTGGATAAAAATATTACTATATTGCGGCCTGCGGCCCAACGAAACCCGCGCCCTACAATGGAAAGACATTGATTTTAAAAATCGGCTAATTAAAGTTAGACAGGCCATGAAAGCAGCTACCCGCAATATAGGCACACCAAAAACTGATGCCGGCATAAGGGATGTACCAATTCCCGACGATTTTTACCCCGCTTTGTATGCCGCGCGCGGCGGCCCATTTATGCCGGTTTGTTCCCGCGAAACACCGGGGCTACATCATACCGAAAGTTCGATGCGGGTATACTGGAATAGTTTTCTTCGCGCCGTTGACATATATATGGGCGCCAAACTATACCGCAACAAAATAATTGTACATGCAGTAGCTGCCGACCTTGAACCCTATTGCCTGCGGCATACATATTGCACTGATTTGCAGGACAAAGGGGTACCCATTAATATTGCAAAATATTTAATGGGCCACAAAAGCATAGAACTAACTGCCCGCATTTATACCCACACAACCGATTTTTCTATTCAGACTGCCGCCGACTTGATAAATAAAAAATCTGCCGGTGTGGCTCAAAGTGTGGCCCAAAAGGCGTAGAACCGCACTATAAGCCATTTCGCCCTTGCCTTCTAAGCAGAGGGCCGGGGGTTCGAGCCCCTCTGGGCGTACCAAACAAAAACCGCTTTTTAACGCTATTTATTTGGTGTTTTGAGGCGGTTTTTAATTTACAACAATACCAAAATTTAACTATTTTTAGGCACTTCTTATAAAAAATTTAGAG
>JBKEBR010000257.1:0-3195 GCA_047973285.1 Oscillospiraceae bacterium
AAAACCCATTCAAAGCGTTTATCCAATTGCCGCCTTGAAAGCATGTCGATTGATGCCTTGTCCAGCAATACCCTGCGTTCTGATTTTTTGGTTTTGGGCGGGCCAATAAGCGTTTGCCCTGGCTTATACGCGCCCACGGTACGAAAAATATCAAGCCACCCGCCCGATATATTAACATCTCCCCATTGCAATCCATACAGTTCTCCTTTGCGCATGCCTGTCTGCGCTGCCAATAAAAGCAAGTCAGCAAACCAAGGAGGTTTTGCCGCCGCAATAAGTTGGGCTATTTCGGTAGGCGTGAACGTTACAATTGACCGTCTTTGTGGGGCTGGATATTTAATTTTAGCGCATGGGTTTAATGGTACCATTTTATTTGCCACGCCCCAAGCGAAAGAACTATTAATAATATGCAAATGGCAAACAACGGTAGCTGGCGCCAACCCGCCAGGGTGGCGCAATGGTGAGCCATGGGCAAGCTTTAAATCTATATAGCCTTTAATCGTCTGCGCCGTAATCTCCGCAGCAACATGGCCGCCCAACCCTGGCAATATGTGTACCCGCATTTCATCTTCTTTTTTGTGTATTGTATTTTCACGCAGCGACAATTTATATTCTTCCCACCATGCCGCCAACAAATCACTATATAACATAATGCTCCTACTTTCTAAAAAGTACCCCGCCTTTTGCCAGGCGGGGTAGGCTGTGATTAAAATTACCTGTTGCCCAATCCCAAGTATGCATCATAAGTTGGGTACACCATGCTTTCGGGGCGCTTGCACCATGCCAATTTGCTGCAATGGTCATTGTCGGGGTCGTTATAGTAACGGTTGCGCTCTTCGGCGGTGGCAAAATAGATTGTGTCGGGACTATCGGCGCCCCATATTGCTTGGCTTATCCCAAACGCTTTAATCATTCTTTCGGGGCTCCGTTCCGAGTTAAAAAAATTGTTTTTCATTTTTTGTTGCCCACCTTTATTTTTTTATGATATAATGCAGGCAAGAGGCGGGGCTTTTACTTATCGGTTAGGTTTTGCCTTTGCGGCTATCTGTTAGAGCAGGTAGCCGCTTTTTTGTGCTGTAAGGCTGCTGTATATCCTAGCCAGTATGCTTTGCGCTCCGTAGGCGTGAGTTTCGTAAACTCTTTGTTTGTCATTGGCAACAACTCCTTTCTTTGTGGCCCCGCCCCTTGTCTGTATCTTTATTATACACCTTTAAAGGTGATTATGTCTATTGGTGGACTGCACAAACATTCACTTTGAATGGTGTATATATTGTACACTTTACAAGGTGCATAATGTGTGATATAGTGATATTGGGGTGATGATATGATAACTTATAAAAAAGCATTGGACTTGCTGAAATCAAAAGGTTATACAACATATATTATTAGGCAAGATAACCTGCTACCGCAAAGCACATTAACCAAAATGGTAAATAATGGGTACATCAGCACAGCCACCATTGATAAACTGTGTAATCTTCTGGATTGCCAGCCGGGCGATTTAATAGAATATGTGCCGGACAAATAAAAATACCGGGCCCAGCGATTAAGCTAGGCCCGGTATCTTTTTGTTTATTCGGCTTTCGTTTCTGTGGTGTCTCCTTTTTTCTTCAGTGCTTCGAACGCATTTTTTACGAAAGCGGGAAGGGGCACACCCATAAGCCCGAAATTTTCCACGATTGAGAGGCCGTCATTGCCTATGAAAAAGAATATGATAGCTTCCCGCATAAACACTGTGCCCGCCACTCTATCAAGCTGATAAGCAAGCCACACACCGCAAAGCATAAACATCTTTTTAAATAGACCCTTTAGGCTTGCCTTGCTCTCAAAGGCCCCGTTTGCGCTCTTGGTACTCCGCTTGAAAACGAGGGCGCATACAACGCCTGTGAGGTAATCAATCGCCATAAGGACAACCAGCGTTTGCAGCGCAGCGCTCCATCCACCGAGCAACGTTGCAATAAATGCGCCGGCGGTCGAAAGAAACCCGAGAACACCATAGTAGATAACTTTAACTTGATTCATTTCACAATCACCCCATATATAATTTGCATGTCCGCCCGCAGGTCGGCATTTTCTTTTTGTGCGGCCGCAATGTCCGCAATTAATTCGGCGTCGTTTTGCCCGGCTAATGCTGCGGCCAGTTCGGTTTGTGTTGCGGTCAGCTGGGCCTGTGCGTCGGCAAGGGCCGCTTTGGCGTCGGCGGTTGCCTGCACAGCGGTTGCCACGGCAGCGGCGTTCTGTTCTGCCTTTGCCTGCATGGCATCATATTCTGCCTGCGGCACGCCTGTTACCTCTATGCCAAGCAGGGATATAACAATTTGCTTTAACCATTCCATTTGGCGGCAACCTCCTTTATTTTGGCGAGCGCCGCAGCGGCGGCCCCGGCCAGTTCTTCTGCGGTGGCCTGCGCGGTCTGCGCCTGCTCTGCTGTTTTGCGGGCTTCATCGGCGGCGCTGTTGGCTGCGGCAAGCTGCTTTTCAATTTCCGCGGTATCAGCGCCGGCGCCGGCAGCGTACCACCCCAGCAGGCTTTCGGCGTCGGCCACATCCACCTGGGCAATGGCGGTATAGCCACCATCAAGCACAGCCGCCCATATTTTGCTGCCGTCTGCAAGGCGTATTTGTGCCCCGGTTATCCCGGTATTGCCGCCATCGTTGTTTGCCAATGTTTGGGTTTTGTACACCAAATAGGTGCCGTCCGGCAGGTTGTTTTGCACAACATCGTCCACATTTGCGCTATTAAACCCCTGCACATTTTTCTTGCCCGCTGCCGTGATTTTAAAAATATCCACTTTTTCCACTCCTTCTTTTGGGGGTTCTGCCGGGGCCGGGGCATTTGCCCCGCTTAACCGTTTGTTGACCGCTTCGGCAATATAGGCAAATTTGCTCTTGAGAAAAGGGCCGGGGCAGGCGGTGGCGGCAAAATAATTGTGCTGGGTAAGGTTGCCGCTTGCGTCGCCGGTAAAATTTAAGGCAGCAATGCCGTTGCGCTGGCATATATCCACACACAGGTTTATAAGTGCAGCAAGGGCGGCATCACTTACATGCCAATCGGGTGCGCCGCCATCGTTGGCAACTTCAATGGTAATAGCCATGTTGTCGTTGGCCGGGCTGGAAGAACACCAACTGCGGTTTTTTTCGTCGCAGAATAGGCCGACGCCGCCCGCTGAATCTATGGCATAGTTTGCAGACATTT
>JBKEBR010000258.1:0-2227 GCA_047973285.1 Oscillospiraceae bacterium
CGGCTGGCCGCTTTGCCGGGGCTTTGGTTTTGCCCGGCTGCTCTATTGCCCGGTTACTGGTTTTAAGCAGTTGCGGGCTTGCCCGGCTGCTGCCGTTGCCAATTTTTAGTTTAGCCCAGCCATTGGCTTTATCCAATTCCCGGCTTTACCCAATTGCTGGCAGCCCTTGCCCGGCGGGGCGGCTCAGGTTACAATTTGCAGGAAGCTGGGAATCATTTCTCCTTCGTAGTAGAACAGGCCGCGGCCAAGCTCGGCGGCGTCCCACACCCGCTGTGGGTTGTCGGGGTAAGCGGTATAGCCGCCCGCGTATACCTCAATGCGGTTGCCCGAGGGCTCCCAGAAATAAATGGTTTGGCCGCGGGTAATGGCGTGGCGGGTGGGGCCCACGTCGCGCTTTACGTGGTTAATGGCCATAATATCGGCCGCGTGGCCCACATCGTTCCAGTCTTGCAGCAAAAAGCCCACGTGGTGAATTTTGTTGGGCTTGTCGTACTCTACAAAGGCAAGGTCGTGGGGCTTGTTGGAGCCGGTGATCCAGGCGGCAAGGCGGTTGCCGTCTTCGGTGTTGCAAACCTCGGGCACAAACATGCCCAAAACCTCTTTGCAAAAACGCTCGGCTTCTTTAATGTTGGGGCCGTACAGCAGGAAATGGTCCAGCCGCTGGCAGCGCATGCCGCGGGGCTCCTCCGTCCAAATGTCGGGGTTGCGAACCATGGGGTGCTGCGCGGCCTGCTGCACGTCGCAGTACAATTCCAGCCGGTGGCCGGTGCTAAGCGTAAAGCCGTAGCGTTTGCCAAAGCCCGGCTGGTTGCTGTTTGGGGCAACCTCGTCCACCGGGTAGCCAAAGGCCTCGGTGGCGGCCTTCATGCGTTCAAGGGTGCCCTCGTCGGCCACCTTGAAGGCGGCGTAGTCGAAGCCGGCTTCGTCGGCAAGGCGCAGCGTAACCGAGTGGTGGTCGAACTCGTCGTAGGCCTTCAGGCATACCCGCCCGTCGGTGGTGCGGCAAACCTCGTTTAAGCCAAGAATGTTCTTGTAGAAATCCAGTGTTTTGTCCAAATCCAGCACGCGAAGCTGAATAAGGCCGGGGCGTAAGGTTCCGTTTAGTGCCATAATAAATGCCTCCCTTTTATTGTTGGTTTTGTGTCCAGCGTATGGTTAAATTTCCATGTGGTACAACGCAGCACGATAACACGGTATTGGCTTCTTCTTCCTGTGGGGATATGTGCGCCCTGCTCATTTTTTTGACAACCTCGTAGTTTCCGCTTTGTATTTCTATTTTACAAATACCGCAACCACCTCCATTGCAGCCATGTTTGCCCATTCCAGCCCGGCACAGCGCCTTTAGCAGAAATTCCCCCTCTGCGCAGGGGCACTCCTCGCCGGTGGCCTGGTTGGTAATTGTATACTGTTTCATGCCGGGGCCTCATTTCTTTTGCAGCTGGTAGGCCACGTCGAGTATCATATCCTCCTGCCCGCCCACCATTTTGCGGCGGCCAAGCTCTACCAGAATGTCCCGCGGCTCCAGCTTATACTTTTTGGCGGCATCGTACACGTGCAGCAAAAAGCTGGAGTACACCCCGGCATAGCCCAGCATAAGCGAGCCGTTGTCTACCACCTGCGGGCGCAGCATAAGGGGGTCTACCTCGGCCGCCGCAAGGTCCATCAGGCCGTAAAAATTGGCCCCGGTGTGGTAGCCGCTGCGTTGCAGCACGCCCGCCAGCACCTCTATTTGGGCGTTGCCCGCCCCGGCCCCAAGCCCGCGCAGGGTGCCGTCTACATAGGTGGCGCCGCTTTCCACCGCTTTTAAAGAGTTGGCGGCGGACATGCCCAAATTGTTGTGGGCGTGGAACCCCACCGGAATGCTTACCGCCGCCCGCACCGCCTGTATGCGGGCCGCTACATCCTGCGGCAAAAGGTAGCCGGCGGAATCGGCAATGTTGATATAGTCGGCGCCGTAGCTTTCCATTTTTTGCGCCTGCTGGGCAACCACCTCGGGCTCGGCCATGTGGCTCATCATTAAAAAGCCCACCGCGAACATGCCCATTTTTTTGGCCGCCTCTATGTGCTGGGCGCTTACGTCGGCCTCGGTTACATGGGTGGCCACCCGCACGGCCGAAGCGCCGCAGGCCTGCGCCTGCTTTAAATCTTCAATGGTGCCTATGCCCGGCAGCAGCAGCACCGTAAGCTTTGCCTGCTTTATCTGCCCGGCCGCGGCTTTGAGCAGCTC